>NZ_JBSGZI010000015.1:38754-105929 GCF_053610945.1 Streptomyces sp. NPDC054849 | reverse complement strand
CAGATCGAGGTCTCCTTCGACATCGACGCGAACGGCATCATGCACGTCACGGCCAAGGACCTCGGCACGGGCAAGGAGCAGAAGATGACCGTCACCGGCGGCTCTTCGCTCGGCAAGGACGAGGTCGACCGCATGCGCCAGGAGGCGGAGCAGTACGCGGACGAGGACCTCCGTCGCAAGGAGGCGGCCGAGTCCCGCAACCAGGGCGAGCAGCTCGTCTACCAGACGGAGAAGTTCCTCAAGGACAACGAGGACAAGGTCCCGGCCGACGTCAAGACCGAGGTCGAGACCGCCGTCTCCGAGCTGAAGGAGACGCTCAAGGGCGAGGACACGGCCGAGATCCGCACCGCGACCGAGAAGCTCGCGGCGGTCAGCCAGAAGCTCGGCCAGGCGATCTACGCCGACGCCCAGGCGGCCCAGGGTGCCGCCGGCGGCGCCGGTGACGCGGGCCAGGCCAAGGCCGACGACGACGTTGTCGACGCCGAGATCGTCGACGACGAGAAGCCGAAGGGCGGTGCTGCCTGATGTCGGAGGAGACCCCGGGCTTCGACGAGAAGCCTGAAGTCCCCGCCGACGCCGCTCAGGACGACGCCGAGCCGAAGGCCGCCGACTCCGCCGACACGGCGGAGGGGGCGTCCCCGGCCGGGGACATCGCGCAGGACGCAGCCCTGCTGGCGCAGCTGGACCAGGCCCGTACGGCGCTCTCCGAGCGCACCGCGGACCTCCAGCGGCTCCAGGCGGAGTACCAGAACTACCGCCGCCGGGTGGAGCGGGACCGGATCACCGTCAAGGAGATCGCGGTCGCGTCCCTCCTGACGGAGCTCCTCCCGACCCTGGACGACATCGGCCGGGCGCGGGAGCACGGCGAGCTGGTCGGCGGCTTCAAGTCGGTGGCCGAATCGCTGGAGACGGTCGCCGCCAAGATGGGTCTGCAGCAGTTCGGCAAGGAGGGCGAGCCCTTCGACCCGACGATCCACGAGGCCCTGATGCACTCGTACGCGCCGGACGTCACCGAGACGACCTGCGTGGCGATCCTTCAGCCGGGGTACCGGATCGGCGAGCGTACGATCCGTCCCGCACGGGTCGCGGTGGCCGAGCCCCAGCCGGGCGCGGCCCCCAAGTCCGAGTCCGCGGAGGGCGAAGCGCCGTCGGACAAGGACGCGGATGCCCCCGACAAGGGCTGATGCACCACACGTAGAGGCACGAGAGGAGGGACACCGGGGATGAGCACGAAGGACTTCGTCGAGAAGGACTACTACAAGGTCCTCGGTGTCCCGAAGGACGCCACCGAGGCCGAGATCAAGAAGGCGTACCGGAAGCTCGCACGCGAGTTCCACCCGGACGCCAACAAGGGCGACGCCTCCGCCGAGGAGCGCTTCAAGGAGATCTCCGAGGCGAACGACATCCTCGGCGACGCGAAGAAGCGCAAGGAGTACGACGAGGCGCGCGCCCTGTTCGGCAACGGTGGCTTTCGCCCCGGGCCGGGTGGCGGCGGCTCGTTCAACTTCGACCTGGGCGACCTCTTCGGGGGCACGCAGCAGGGCGCCGGCGCGCCCGGCGGCTTCGGCGGCGGGCTCGGCGACGTCTTCGGCGGCCTCTTCAACCGCGGCGCCGGCGCGGGTACGGGCCCCCGTACCCAGCCGCGCCGCGGCCAGGACATCGAGTCGGAGGTCACCCTCTCCTTCACGGAGGCGGTGGACGGGGCCACGGTCCCGCTCCGGATGTCCTCCCAGGCGCCCTGCAAGGCCTGCTCGGGCACCGGCGACAAGAACGGCACGCCCAGGGTGTGCCCTACGTGTGTCGGCACCGGACAGGTCTCGCGCGGCAGCGGCGGCGGCTTCTCGCTGACCGACCCGTGCGCGGACTGCAAGGGCCGCGGCCTGATCGCGGAGACCCCCTGCGACGTCTGCAAGGGCAGCGGGCGCGCCCGCAGCTCCCGCACCATGCAGGTCCGGATCCCGGCGGGCGTCTCCAACGGCCAGCGGATCCGGCTGCGCGGAAAGGGCGCGCCGGGCGAGCGCGGCGGTCCCGCCGGCGACCTCTACGTGGTGGTGCACGTCGACACCCACCCGGTGTTCGGCCGCAAGGACGACAACCTGACCGTGACCGTGCCGGTGACGTTCGCGGAGGCGGCGCTGGGAGCCGACATCAAGGTCCCGACCTTGAACGGCCCCTCGGTGACGCTGAAGCTGCCGCCGGGCACCCCCAACGGCCGCACCATGCGGGCCCGCGGCAAAGGCGCGGTCCGCAAGGACGGCACCCGCGGCGATCTGCTGGTGACCGTGGAAGTGGCGGTACCGGCCGAGCTGTCCGACAAGGCCCGCGAGGCGCTGGAGATGTACCGCGAGGCGACGGAGTCGCAGGACCCGCGTTCCGCGCTGTTCGAGTCCGCGAAGGGAGCATGACCATGGACGGCCGCCGACGACAGTCCTCCCGCCTGGGCGGGGGCTACCAACTCACCGACGAGACCCCGGTCTACGTGATCTCGGTGGCCGCCCAGCTCTCCGGACTGCATCCGCAGACCCTGCGCCAGTACGACCGTCTCGGCCTGGTCTCCCCGGACCGTACGGCCGGCCGCGGCCGGCGCTACTCGGCCCGCGACATCGAACTGCTCCGCACGGTGCAGGCGCTGTCCCAGGACGAGGGCATCAACCTGGCGGGCATCAAGCGGATCATCGAACTGGAGAACCAGGTCGCCGCGCTGCAGCAGCGCGTGGCCGAGCTCTCCGCGGCGGTGGACGGCGCGGCGGCCACGCTGCAGGCCCGCGAGGCCCAGGTGCACGCCTCGTACCGGCGCGATCTGGTCCCGTACCAGCCTCCGCAGCCGGGCAGTGCCCTGGTGGTCTGGAGGCCCAGCCCCAAGCGCCCGCTGGACTGACCCGGTCTCTTCGCACCTCTTCAGGCTCCGCCCCTCCCGGGGCGGGGCCTGAGGGCGTTCTAGAGGCCTTCCCGGTCCCCGTCAGCGTCCACGTCCCCGTCCGGGTCCCGGTCGTGGTGTGCGTCCCCGTCGCAGTCCCGGTCCGGGCCGGAGGGCCGGCCCAGGATGCCGGACTGCGCGATGAGATAGCCGAGCTGGGCGCGGCTGCCGCTGCCGAGGGTGGTGGCGAGCTTGGCGATGTGGGCGCGGCAGGTGCGGACGTTCATGCCGAGGCGGCGGGCGATGGCCTCGTCGACGTGGCCCTCGATGAGGAGCTGGGCGATGGTCCGCTGCACGCCCGATATCCCCCCGGGGGTGCTCCGGTACGTCACCTCCTCCTGCAGCGGCACGGCCCGGTGCCACAGCTGTTCGAACACCTTGATGAGGTAGTCGACCAGGCCCGGGTGGCGCAGTTCCAGGGCGACCCGGCGGTCGTCGCTCACCGGGATGAAGGCGACCGTGCGGTCGAAGATGATGAGACGCTCTATCAGCTCTTCGAGCGTGCGGATCTCCACCTTCCCCGTGGAGATCCGGTCCACGTAGGCGAGCGTGCCCTGGCTGTGCCGGGCGGTGTGCTGGTAGAGGGTCCGTATGCTGACCCCGCGGTCGATCAGCGGCTGGTCCCGCTCCAGGGCCTGGGTGAGGGCCACGGAGGGCCGGGCGCCGCCCGGCTGGACCGTCAGGACCTCGGTGTGGCATTCGGCCGTCGCGAGGTTCAGGGCGGCGTTGATCCGTTCGAAGCCCTCCAGCACCGTGATGGCGTGGGTGTTGGCCGGACTCTGTGCACTGATGGCGAGGAAAGGCTCGAAAGTGTCGGTGAGATCTACAGCGCTGCGTCGGCGGTCCTGGATCTCGCGTTCAATCGGATGGAGCCGTTGAGCCAAAGCGACGGACGGTGGAACCGGACGCAGTTGGTTCGCGTCATCCGGGTCGGGCTGCAGAAGAGCGAATTCAAGCAGGCAGGGGGCGTTCTGGATCTCGCCCCGGGCGATCCGGCCCGTGCTCAGTGCTGTCGCGTAGAGCCGCGTCCCCTCGGCGCACATGGACGTGACGGGGTGGGGATGTGTCGGGTTTGTGTCGTTCCGCGTCAAATCTCCACCCCCCAGGGTCCTGAACATGCAAGAACATGATGCATCGTCCCTGTGGCATTGACGTGCCTGAATGAGCCATCGTCTGTCACGCGGGGGAGAGGATTCCATCAAGTGAGGACGAAGCCGACCATGTACAAGAGAATGCTTCGCTCGGTGCTTGCCATAGGTTTCTCCGCCGTTGCGGTTTTTGGGGCAGTCAGCGCCGTCGAAAGTGACGCGGGGAGCGCTAGGGAAGGTCAGGGAACCAGCCTGACGAGCACGGAGTTCGACACCGGCTGGACGACGGCGCCCGTGGGCAAGTACGCGGACACCGGCTGGACCAGCGGCCCGCTGGACGGTAAAGCCGATACAGGGTGGACCGACGCTCCTGTGACGGTGTCCGCATGACCCCCGACGACCGCGGCTTCCGCCGCGAGATGGCCTCCGCCTACCGCTCGGGCTGGCAGTTCATCGATCTCGCCACGGCCATCCCCCACCCCGGCGACTCGGTGATGGTCACCCTGTTCGGCCAACCGATCGTCGTCGTGCGCGAGGAGGACGAGGACGTACGTGCCTACCGGTGCCTGCGCCGCCCGCGGGGCGCGCCGCAGCCCGTCCGCTGCGAGGTGCGCTACGGAATGGTCTTCGTCAATCTCGATCAGCGTGATCACCAGCTCTTCGAACCCGATATCACCACCGCCACCCCCCGCAGTGCCTGAAGCGATTCCCCCGTCGTTGCAGATCGCTCAGGCGCTACCCCCACACAACGGCGCCATCGTGGACCTGACCACGATGGCGCCGTTGTGATGTCCGCGTCCAGTGCCTGAACCGGACAAGATGAAGCGTCAACGGCTCAGGCGCGCCCCATGGCCCGGTCCAGGGTGATCTCCATGACGACCCGGTCGGGATTGGGCGACGGAGTGCGCCCGTAGCGCTCCGCGTAGCGCGCCACCGCGTCCGCGACCGACGCCTCGTCCGTGCGGATCACCGCACGCCCTTCGAGGGTGGCCCAGCGGCGCCCCTCCATCTGGCAGACCGCGACCCGCGCCCCGCCCGGCTGCGCGGCCTGCGCCGCCAGGATGTTGCGGACCTTCTTGCTGTGCTTGTTGCTGATCACCCGTGCCAGCCCGGCCTCCGGGTCGTACGTCACGCCCACCGGAACCACATGGGGCGTGCCGTCGGGGCGCGGGGTGGTCAGTGTGCAGACGTGCCGCTCCCGCCAGAAGGCGAGGTACTCGGGCGTCGGATTGAGTACGTCATGGGACATGGGCCGAAGGGTACGGCCCGATGGTGTCCTCAGTTGCCTTGAGTGGAATAGACTCAACTTTGCATACGCTGATTCTGTCAGAGTTCGCCCGAGTGAGTTCTGTACCCCTCCGGAGAGGAGAAGACGCAGTGGACGCCGAGCTGACCAACAGAAGCCGGGACGCGCTGAACGCGGCCACCAGCAGGGCCGTCAAGGACGGGCATGCGGATCTGACCCCCGCGCACCTGCTGCTGGCCCTGCTCGCCGGCGAGGACAACGAGAACGTGATCGACCTCCTGGTCGCGGCCGACGCCGACCAGGCCGCCGTCCGCATGGGCGCGGAGCGGCTGCTCGCCGCCCTGCCCAGCGTCACCGGCTCCACCGTCGCGCCCCCGCAGCCCACCCGCGACCTGCTCGCCGTACTGGCCGAGGCCGACGCCCAGGCCGGCAGGCTCGGTGACGAGTACCTCTCCACCGAACACCTGCTCATCGCCATCGCCGCCAAGGGCGGCGCGGCCGGCGAGGTCCTCACCGGCCAGGGCGCGACCGCGAAGAAGCTGCTGACCGCTTTCGAGAACGCACGAGGAGGACGGCGGGTGACCAGCCCCGACCCCGAGGGTCAGTACAAGGCCCTGGAGAAGTTCGGCACCGACTTCACGGCGGCCGCGCGCGAGGGCAAGCTCGATCCGGTCATCGGCCGCGACCACGAGATCCGGCGCGTCGTACAGGTCCTCTCGCGCCGCACGAAGAACAACCCGGTACTGATCGGCGAGCCCGGCGTCGGCAAGACGGCCGTCGTCGAGGGCCTGGCCCAGCGCATCGTCAAGGGCGACGTCCCCGAGTCCCTGAAGAACAAGCGCCTCGTCGCCCTGGACCTCGGCGCGATGGTCGCCGGCGCCAAGTACCGCGGTGAGTTCGAGGAACGGCTGAAGACCGTGCTCGCCGAGATCAAGTCGAGCGACGGCCAGATCATCACCTTCATCGACGAACTGCACACGGTGGTCGGCGCGGGCGCCGGCGGCGACTCCGCCATGGACGCGGGCAACATGCTCAAGCCCATGCTGGCCCGCGGCGAGCTGCGCATGGTCGGCGCGACCACCCTCGACGAGTACCGCGAGCGCATCGAGAAGGACCCGGCGCTGGAGCGGCGCTTCCAGCAGGTGCTGGTCGCCGAGCCGTCCGTCGAGGACACCATCGCGATCCTGCGCGGGCTCAAGGGCCGCTACGAGGCCCACCACAAGGTGGTCATCAACGACAGCGCCCTCGTCGCCGCAGCGACCCTGTCGGACCGCTACATCACCTCCCGCTTCCTCCCCGACAAGGCCATCGACCTCGTCGACGAGGCCGCGTCCCGGCTGCGCATGGAGATCGACTCCTCCCCGCTGGAGATCGACGAACTCCAGCGCGCGGTGGACCGGCTGCGCATGGAGGAGCTGGCCCTGAAGAACGAGTCCGACCCGGCCTCGCTGGAGCGCCTGGAGAAGATCCGCAAGGACCTCGCCGACAAGGAGGAGGACCTGCGGGGCCTGACCGCCCGCTGGGAGAAGGAGAAGCAGTCCCTCAACCGGGTCGGCGAGCTCAAGGAGCGCGTGGACGACCTGCACGGACAGGCGGAGCGCGCGCAGCGCGACGGCGACTTCGACACCGCCTCCAAGCTGCTCTACGGAGAGATCCCGACCCTGGAGCGCGAGCTGGCGGAGGCCACAGAGGCCGAGGCCGAGGCGTCCAAGGGGACGATGGTCAAGGACGAGGTCGGCCCGGACGACATCGCGGACGTGGTCGGTGCCTGGACCGGCATCCCCGCGGGCCGCCTCCTCGAGGGCGAGACCCAGAAGCTGCTGCGCATGGAGGACGAGCTGGGCCGCCGCCTGATCGGCCAGGGCGAGGCCGTGCGCGCCGTCTCGGACGCCGTACGGCGTACCCGCGCGGGCATCGCCGACCCGGACCGCCCGACCGGCTCCTTCCTCTTCCTCGGTCCGACGGGCGTGGGCAAGACGGAGCTGGCCAAGGCGCTCGCCGACTTCCTCTTCGACGACGAGCGGGCCATGGTCCGCATCGACATGTCGGAGTACGGCGAGAAGCACAGCGTCGCCCGTCTCGTCGGCGCCCCGCCCGGCTATGTCGGGTACGAGGAGGGCGGCCAGCTGACCGAGGCGGTCCGCCGCCGCCCGTACAGCGTGGTGCTCCTGGACGAGGTGGAGAAGGCCCACCCCGAGGTCTTCGACGTCCTGCTGCAGGTCCTGGACGACGGCCGCCTCACGGACGGCCAGGGCCGGACCGTGGACTTCCGCAACACCATCCTGGTCCTGACCTCGAACCTGGGCAGCCAGTTCCTGATGGACCCGGTGACGTCGGCGGAGGACAAGAAGACCAAGGTCCTGGACATGGTCCGGGCCTCCTTCAAGCCGGAGTTCCTCAACCGCCTGGACGACCTGGTGGTCTTCTCCGCCCTGAGCCGGGACGAGCTCGCGCACATCGCCGAGCTCCAGATCGGCCGCCTCGCGCGGCGCCTGGCGGACCGGCGGCTGGCCCTGGACGTCACGCCCGAGGCCCTGGCCTGGCTGGCGGACAAGGGCAACGACCCGGCGTACGGGGCGCGGCCGCTGCGCCGCCTGATCCAGACGGCGATCGGCGACCGCCTGGCGAAGGAGATCCTGTCCGGCGAGATCAGGGACGGCGACACCGTACGGGTCGACGTGGCGGGCGAGGGCCTGATGGTCGGCAAGGCGCTCTGACCGGACCTCCTGCCCGCCCCGGGTCCCGGCGTGTCCGGCGTGTCCGGCGTGTCCGCCCGTCTCCGCCCGTCTCCGGCCGTGTCGGGCCGTGTCGGGCTGTCGGGCCGGTCGGGGCCGGGCGGACACGCTCCGGTGCCGCCCTTCGTGTCCGCCCGCAGCGGATCGGGCGGCCGGGGCTGGACACGAAAGGGGCGGGATGGGGGAGGATGCTTGTATCCGCACGAAGGGAAGTACACGGTGAGCATCGACCCGGCCTCGATTCCGAACTTCGGAGGGCAGCAGCCCGAACCGCAGGCCACAGGACCGGCGGGCCCCGTCGTCCCCGACCAGGATCTGGTCAAGCAGCTCCTGGAGCAGATGGAGCTCAAGTACGTCGTCGACGACGAGGGTGACCTCGCGGCGCCGTGGGAGGATTTCCGCACGTACTTCATGTTCCGCGGCGAGGACGAGCAGCAGGTCTTCTCCGTGCGGACCTTCTACGACCGTCCGCACAAGATCGACGAGAAGCCGCAGCTTCTCGAGTCGATCGACGACTGGAACCGCCGCACCCTGTGGCCGAAGGTCTACAGCCACACCCACGACGACGGCTCGGTCCGCCTGATCGGTGAGGCGCAGATGCTGATCGGCACCGGCGTCAACCTGGAGCACTTCGTGTCCTCCACGGTCAGCTGGGTCCGCGCGTCCATCGAGTTCGACAAGTGGCTCGTCGAGCAGCTCGGACTGGAGAAGGAGATCGACTCCGCCGACGGCGACGACGAAGGCAACGGCGACACGACCAATTAGCCGTTACAGCGGTACGCGGGCCACAAGCAGCAGATAGAGCCCGTAGCCGTAACCGAGCCCGGCCACCACCGCGGTCACCACGACCGCGGTACGCGGCCGGGCTCTCGCCATGACGGCGGCCAGCGGCAGGAGCAGCGGGAAGGCCGGCAGCAGGAAGCGCGGCTTGGACTCGAAGTAACCCGCCCCGCCGAAAGTGATCACCAGCAGGATCGCGGTGTACGCCAGCAGCGGCAGCGGCGTGCGGTCCAGCACCAGCAGCACCGCCAGGAGCCCTGCCAGGGCCAGCAGGATCACCGTCACGGTGGTGGCGAGCGGCACGTGCCCGCCGGTCAGCACCCGCTCCGCCGAGCGCAGCGCCCCGGCGCCGAAGTCGAAGCGGGAGCCCCACCGGCGCTGCACGGCGAAGTAGCCGCCGAAGGGGTCGTCCATCCTCACGCCGACGGCCAGGACGTACGCGGTCCAGCCGGCCGGCGCCACCAGCCCGGCCACCCACACCTCGGGTGCCCGGGATCTTCGTATGAGGACCGCGTACAGGGCCACGGCCGAGACGGCGGCCGCCACGGCGAGTCCGGTGGGCCGGGTCAGCCCGGCGAGCACGGCGAGGCCGGCGGCCCACAGCCAGCGCTCGCGCAGCAGGGCGTAGAGCGCCCAGGCGGCGAACGCGGCCAGCAGTGCCTCGGTGTAGGCGAGGGCCAGGACCACCGCGTGCGGCAGCGCCGCCCACAGCCCCACGAGCAGCAGCCCGGCGCGCGGCCCGATCACCCGCTCCCCGACCCGGTAGATCCCGAGGGCGGCCACGGCGGCGGAGACCCAGGCGACGAGGAGCGCGGCGGGGACGAGCCCGCCGGGCAGGACGTCGGAGACGATCCGGATCAGCGCGGGGTAGAGCGGGAAGAAGGCGTAGTCGCTCTGCACGGGCCCGGTGCCGGTGACGGGACTCGGTGACATCACGGTCCGCCCGTAGCCGTTGGCCGCGATCCCGAGGTACCAGGCCGAGTCCCAGGACCTGCCGAGCACCCGCACCGGATCCCGTCCGGCCCACCAGGATCCGAGGGCGAGCACCAGGACCCCGGTGCCGCGTACGGCCACGAACACCCCGAGTGCGATCACCGTCGTCGGCGCGGCCGACCGTACGGCCCGGACCGCGCGCATCTCCAGGGGCGACGCGGACAAGGTCGCTCTGCCCGTTGCCATGTATCCCGACTCTCCGGCTCTCGGTGGGTCCGCTCACCCGTTGGTGAGGGCTTCGGGCACGTGTACGGCGGTCAGCTTCACACCGGCCTCAGCCACCACGCAACCACGCGCGGTAACCGACACGGTCCGGCCCGGGGCAAGGGGCGGGACAGAGCGGCGGCCCGGGACGTCGGGGAGGGTGGTCAGAGGCGGCGCAGCCGGGCGGCGGCCTCTCGCAGGACGTCCTCGCGCTTGCAGAAGGCCCAGCGCACCTGCGTGGCTCCGGCGGCCTTGTCGTCGTAGAACACCTGGTTCGGGATGGCGACGACACCGCAGCGCTCGGGCAGGGCGCGGCAGAAGGCCAGGCCGTCCTTTTCGCCGAGGGGCGTGATGTCGGTGGTGATGAAGTACGTGCCCTGCGGCCGGAAGACCTCGAGGCCGGCCGCCGCGAGGCCGTCGGCGAGGATGTCGCGCTTGGCGGCCAGGTCGGTGCGGAAGGCGTCGTAGTACGTGTCGGGGAGGGCGAGGGCCTCGGCGATCGCGTACTGGAAGGGTCCCGAGGAGACGTAGGTGAGGAACTGCTTCGCCGAGCGGACCGCCGTGACCAGTTCCGGGGGCGCGGTGACCCAGCCGACCTTCCAGCCCGTGAACGAGAAGGTCTTGCCCGCCGACGAAATGGTGACCGTGCGCTCGCGCATGCCCGGGAGCCCCGCCAGGGGGGTGTGGGCGCCCTCGAAGACCAGGTGCTCGTACACCTCGTCCGTGACGACCAGCAGGTCGCGCTCGACCGCCAGCTCGGCGATCGCGGTGAGCTCGGCCGGGGTCAGGACGGTGCCCGTGGGGTTGTGCGGGGTGTTCAGGAGGAGCAGGCGGGTGCGTGGGGTGACGGCGGCGCGCAGTTCGTCCAGGTCGAGGACGAAGGCCCCGGCGTGCGGGCGCAGGGTGACGGGGACGCGTACCGCGCCGGCCATCGCGATGCAGGCCGCGTACGAGTCGTAGTACGGCTCCAGGGCGATGACCTCGTCGCCGGGCTCCAGCAGGGCGAGGAGGGAGGCGGCGATTGCCTCCGTGGCGCCCGCCGTGACCAGGACCTCGGTGTCTGGGGCGTAGCCGAGGCCGTAGAAGCGCTGCTGGTGCGCGGCGATCGCGGTGCGCAGCTCCGGGACGCCGGGCCCCGGCGGGTACTGGTTGCCGTGTCCCGTGAGGACGGCGCGGGAGGCCGCCTCGGCGATCTGCGCCGGGCCGTCGGTGTCGGGGAAGCCCTGTCCGAGGTTGATCGAACCGGTGCGGGCGGCCAGGGCCGACATCTCCGCGAAGATCGTCGTGCCGAAGGCCGCCAGACGGCGGTTCAGGAAGGGGCGGTCGCTGCTCGCGGGTGTGCTCATGGGCGTCATCCTGCGGGCAACCTCTGGACTTGCTCAAGTGTGCTTTGGGCCGCGCGGGCCGAGGGCATCCACCCCTCACGCGGGACGCGGGGATCCCGCTCTCCGGGAGGACCGGAGCGTGAGAGAAGGGCGGGCATCATGTTCGCTTTGCTGGGGATCGGGCTTCTGTTCATCGCGGTCATCGTGTTCATCGTCTTCATCGCGGCCAAGGGGGCCGGTCCGAGCCGTCGCCACAGCGGCGGGCACCGCAGCGGGTGGGCCGGGGACGGCGGCTCGTCGTCGGGCTGCGGGTCCTCCTCGTCGTGCGGCGGATCGTCTTCCTCCTGCGGGGGCGGAGGGTGTGGCGGCGGCAGCTGACACGGGGCAGCTGACGCCGTCCGGACGAGGGCGCCCGGCGGTCCGATTTCCGTCGGGTGCCCTCTCGTTCGCCCCTGCATGACGACGCGCGGGACGCAACTCGTTGAACACGTGAACTGTGGAGCCCCCGGGGGGATGTAAACCCCGTCAAGTTGGGTAAAAGCGCTGTGAGTGCCGTGCCTTTCATGATTCCCTCGGTTGAGTAGACCAGTCCTCGGACCTTTCCTGGACTTCCTGTGGACCCGTGCCGGTGTCCCCCCACCCGTTGACTACCGCTGGCGGGCCCCGGCCCATCTCCCTCGCGCGTTTGCGGAGCCGACTCATGCTCACGACCCTCCAGACCTCATACACCGACACGCGTGCCGCCGATCTCGCCTGGGCGCTGGGTCGGGACCCGCTGCCCGCCCTGGCCGTACTGAACCTCGAACTTTCGAGCGCGAAGGTGGAGTTGCGCCTGCTCGGGGCCTCTCATCAGGTTCTCCTCGAGGAGGGGGAGGTGCTCTGCTCGGAGACGGTCGCCTGCATGCCCGGCAGCAGTACGCCGCTGCCGCTCGGCGTGGCCAAGCGGGTGGGCGACTGGGAGTACGAGTTCGCCGCGCGCGTCGAGACCCTGTCCCGCGGGTCGTTCGCGGGCAGGGCGCAGGAACTGCTCGCGCTGGTGGCGGACCACCCGAACGGGCTAGCGGGGACCTTTCCGGGAAGTCCGCACGCCTTCACGGCCATGCTCGCGCAGCGGTACGAGGGTCAAGTGCGCTGGCGGACCTGGCACGCGTACCCGCAGGAGGGGCAGCTCGTGGCCACCCGGACGCGGGTCGGAGTGCGGATGGGGGCCGCCGCGGCAACGGCTGTCGTGTCGTCGGCGCTGCTGTAGCGGGGGCGGGCGGGGCGACCGGCGGCCGACTGGGCGCGACCGGCGGGTGACCGGCGGCCGGTCGGCGCTCCGGGGTGCGGAAGGGCGACGCGGTTACGCCAACTGGCCGTACCAGCACACCACTTGCACCCATGTGGGTGACCGGATGGAGGTGGGCGGTGACGTACGGTTCGCTGCATGATCGACCGTTCCGTCCCGCGCCGGGTGCTCCCGGCTCCGGAGCCGCGGGGCGCCGCGACCGTCCCGGCCGCCCTGCCCGTACGGCCCCGGACCGGCCGACTCCTCGTCCTGGCCACCGTGTTCGTCTGCGCCGCCTGCGGGCTCGTGTACGAACTGGAGCTGCTCGCCCTGGGCACCTACCTCATCGGCGACTCCGTCACCCAGGCGTCGGTCGTGCTGTCCGTCATGGTCTTCGCCATGGGGGTCGGCTCCCTGCTCGCCAAACGCCTCCGCCACCGGCCCGCCTTCGGCTTCGGCGCCATCGAGGCGGGGCTCGCCCTCCTCGGTGGGCTCTCGGCCATGGCCCTGTACGCGAGCTTCGCCTGGCTGGGGGAGTCCCGTCCCGCGCTCGTCGCCTTCTCCTTCGCCATCGGGGTGCTCATCGGCGCGGAGATCCCGCTGCTGATGGTCCTCATCCAGCGGGTCCGCAGACAGGACGCGGGCGGGGCCGTCGCGGACCTGTTCGCCGCCGACTACGTGGGCGCCCTCGTCGGCGGTCTCGCCTTCCCGTTCCTGCTGCTCCCGGTACTCGGCCAGCTCACCGGCGCCATGCTCACCGGCACCGTCAACGCGGCCGTCGGCGGCGGACTGGTCCTGTGGCTGTTCCGGCGCGACCTGAGCCGGCGCTGCCGCTGGGTGCTGATCGCCGCGAACGTGACCGTGCTGGCGGTGCTGGCGTCCGCGACCGTCCTCGCCGACGACTTCGAGCGGCTCGCCCGGCGCGCCGTCTACGGCGGGGAGGTCCGGGTCGCCGTCCAGACCGGGGTGCAGGAGCTGGTTCTCACCGGGCCCGCGACCGGCTCACCGCGCTCCCTCGACCTGTACCTCGGCGGGCGGCTGCGGGTCAGCGGCTACGACGAGTACCGCTACCACGAGTCCCTGGTGCACCCCGCGATGACCGGGCCGCACGCCCGCGTCCTGGTCCTCGGCGGCGGCGACGGGCTCGCCGCCCGCGAGGTGCTCCGCTACCGGGACGTCGCCTCCGTCACCGTCGTCGAGCTCGACCCCGGGGTGGTCCGCCTGGCCCGCACCGATCCGATGCTCTCCGCGCTCAACGCCGGGGCGTTCGAGGACCCGCGCCTGGGCGTCGTCACGCAGGACGCCTTCCGCTGGCTGCGGGGGCCGGCCGCCCGCGACCGCTTCGACGTCATCGTCTCCGACCTCCCCGACCCGGGGATCATCCCCAGCACGAAGCTGTACTCGCAGGAGTTCTACGGGCTGGCCGCGCGGGCCCTGCGCCCCGGCGGCCGGATGGCCGTGCACGCCGGGCCGATGGCCACGCGTCCGCGTACGTACTGGACCGTCGACTCCACCCTGCGCGCGGCCGGCCTGCGCACCGCCCCCTACAGCACGGGGGGCCGCCTCTCGGGCTTCGCCGCCGGATCCGACCGCACCCCCCTCGGCGTATCCGAAGCGCCGCCGCGGGACTGGGGCTTCGTTCTGGCCGCCCGCGAGCAGGCGCCGCGGCTGCACGTGGACCACGACACGCCCGCGCTGCGCTCGCTGTCGAGCCGCTCCCTGCAGGACGCCGGGCGCGACGCGGAACGGACCCGGGTGCCCGGACTTCCGCCCTCGACCCTGCCGCACCCCCGCTATTCGTGACCGGTGCGCCTGTCCTGGGTAGGCTCGACCGCATGGAGCATCAGGTGTTCGTCCCGGTACCGGCAGACGATCTCCGCGCCGTGCTGCGCGACCCCGCCCGGGTGGCCGGGTGCGTCCCGGGTCTCCAGCAGGACGCCGACACCGAGTCGGGGCCGGTCTCGGGCCGGCTGAAGGTCCGGGTCGGCGGGAGCACCGTCACCTACCGGGGGTCCCTGGCGGTCACCGAGCGGGACCCCGGCCACTTCACCTTCGACGGTGAGGGCACCGAGGTCCGGGGCAGCGGCACCGTGAAGTTCTCCCTCGACCTGCGGCTGACCCCGGCCGAGGGCGGGACCCGGCTGGACTTCACCGGCGGGGCCACCGCGGACGGCCGCGCCGCCGCGTTCACCCCCGAGGCCGCGGCCACCGCAGTGCGGCGGCTGCTGGACCGGGCCGCCGGCCGGCTGACCGACGGGTCCGCCGTCAGCGACCCGGTGGCCGAGGCCGAGGACGCCGAGGACGCCGAGGGTGGTGCGGGGATCACCGGGGACGACGTCACCGAGGTCTCCGCGTCCGTCTTCGAGACCGAGGTGCCGGCCCCCTCCCTGGACCCCTTCCTGGCCGGGGAGTTCGAGGACCTCGACGGGACCCCGCGGCCCCCGGCCGAGGCCGCCCACGCCCGCCGCACCATGATCGGCCGTAGTGCGGAGGAGGTGGATCACGCGCCTCCGCGCGGCCGCTACGCTCCGGTCCCCGCCCCCGCCACCACCACCGCCGGTGACAGCCTGCGCTGGATCGCCCCGGCCGCAGCCCTCGCGCTGGCCTCGGCGGTCGTCATCGGCCGAGCCCTGCGCCGCCGCCGCTGACCCGCGGTGAGGGGTGTCCGGTGGATCATGGCCGGCCCTGTCCACCGGAGGCCCCCTGGACCCGCATTAGGGTCGTCCGCATGAGTACGCAACTGAGCGCCGGCGGCGCCGAGGTGACGGTCGACCAGGAGAACGGCTGCCGGATCAGCAGCCTGCGCATCGACGGGACGGAGCTGCTGCGCCAGGGGCCGAAATTCGGGGCCTTTCCGATGGTCCCGTGGTGCGGCCGGATCGAGAACGGCCGTTTCCACGACGGTGCCACCGTCCACCAGATGCCGGTCGACCACCCGCCGCACGCCCTCCACGGGTTCGGCCGTGACGCACGCTGGCGCCCGGCCGGAGCCACCGCGACCGAGGCCGCCTTCACCTACGACCTCGCCGACCCGTGGCCGTACCCCGGCCGGGTGACCCAGGTCGTCGCCCTCGCCGAGGACGCGCTGACCCTCACCATGGGCGTCGAAACCTACGGGGACTCGTTCCCCGCCCAGGCCGGCTGGCACCCCTGGTTCCGGCGCGACCTCGGGACCGGCGGCGGGGACGTCGAGATCGCCTTCGACCCCGCCTGGCAGGAGGAGCGCGGGGCCGACCACCTCCCCACGGGCAAGCGCATCGACCCGAAGCCCGGCCCCTGGGACGACTGCTTCGGCATGCCGCACGGGGTCGACGTCACCCTCACCTGGCCCGGCCAGCTGGAACTGCGGGTCACCAGCCGGGCCGAATGGGTGGTCGTCTACGACGTGGAGGCCGAGGCCGTCTGCGTGGAGCCGCAGTCCGGTCCGCCGAACGGACTGAACACCCTGCCGCGCCTGGTCACGCCGGTGGACCCGCTGGAGATCTCCACGACGTGGACGTGGCGGCGGCTGCGCTAGGCCCCCTCTAAGCTCGGAGGCATGAGTGACGTCAACGAAGTAACGCCGTCAGGCACACGCGATGCGCTTCTGCAGCAGATCAAGGACAAGGCCGTCGTGCACGGCAAGGTGATCCTCTCCTCCGGCCGGGAGGCCGACTACTACATCGACCTCCGCCGGATCACCCTCGACGGCGAGGCGGCCCCGCTGGTCGGTCAGGTCATGCTCGACCTCACCGCCGAGCTCGCGTTCGACTGCGTCGGCGGTCTGACCCTGGGCGCCGACCCGGTCGCGACCTCGATGCTGCACGCGTCCGCCGCGCGCGGCGGACGCCTGGACGCCTTCGTCGTCCGCAAGGCGCAGAAGGCGCACGGCATGCAGCGCCGCATCGAGGGCACGGACGTGAAGGGCAAGCGCTGCCTGGTCGTCGAGGACACCTCGACCACCGGTGGTTCCCCGCTGACCGCCGTCGAGGCGGTCCGCGAGGCCGGCGGCGAGGTCGTCGCCGTCGCGACGATCGTCGACCGCGGTGCGGCCGACGCGATCGCCGAGGCCGGCCTGCCGTACCTCACCGGCTACCGCCTCGAAGACCTCGGCCTGTCCTAGGCGTCCGGGACCGGCCACCGGAACAACTGGCGGCGACGTTCCTCGGCAGCCCTTGAGGCGGCCCTGACCTGCTCTTTCCCGGGCGGCCGGGATGTTTCACGTGAAACATCCCGGGCCGTTCGACCACCACGTGAGACCGGCAGGGTGGACCGCCGCGCGGAGTCTGGAAAGATAGGCGCGACGATGACGTCGCCCCCAGGTCAGGGCCCGCAATAAGCACACTCCCCGCACATCCAAGGAGCGGACAGATGCCCATCGCAACCCCCGAGGTCTACAACGAGATGCTCGACCGGGCGAAGGCAGGCAAGTTCGCCTACCCGGCCATCAACGTGACCTCCTCCCAGACCCTGCACGCTGCACTGCGTGGCTTCGCGGAGGCCGAGAGCGACGGCATCATCCAGATCTCCACCGGTGGTGCGGAGTTCCTGGGTGGCCAGCACAACAAGGACATGGTCACCGGCGCGGTCGCCCTGGCCGAGTTCGCGCACATCGTCGCCGCCAAGTACGACATCACGGTCGCGCTGCACACGGACCACTGCCCCAAGGACAAGCTGGACGGCTACGTACGTCCGCTCCTGGACATCTCCGCCGAGCGTGTGGGCCGCGGTCTGAACCCGCTCTTCCAGTCGCACATGTGGGACGGCTCCGCCGAGACCCTGGCCGACAACCTGGCCATCGGTCAGGAGCTGCTCGCCAAGGCCGCCGCCGCGAAGATCATCCTCGAGGTCGAGATCACCCCGACCGGCGGCGAGGAGGACGGCGTCAGCCACGAGATCAACGACGAGCTGTACACCACCGTCGACGACGCGATCCGCACGGCCGAGGCCCTGGGCCTGAGCGAGAAGGGCCGCTACCTGCTGGCCGCCTCCTTCGGCAACGTGCACGGCGTCTACAAGCCGGGCAACGTCGTCCTGCGTCCCGAGCTCCTGAAGGACCTCCAGGCCGGTGTCGCCGAGAAGTTCGGCAAGGCCTCCCCGTTCGACTTCGTCTTCCACGGCGGCTCGGGCTCCACGGCCGAGGAGATCGCCACCGCGCTGGAGAACGGCGTCGTGAAGATGAACCTCGACACCGACACCCAGTACGCCTTCACCCGCCCGGTCGTGGACCACATGTTCCGCAACTACGACGGTGTCCTGAAGGTCGACGGCGAGGTCGGCACCAAGTCCAAGTACGACCCCCGCACCTGGGGCAAGGCCGCCGAGGCCGGCATGGCCGCGCGTGTCGCCGAGGCGTGCGCGAACCTGCGCTCCACCGGTACCAAGCTGAAGTAGTCGGCCGCGCCAGGCCGCACAGGCCGTACCAGCGCTGCACCGAAGGGCCCGGTCCCCGTTTCACGACGGGGGCCGGGCCCTTCTGCGGCTCCCTGGCCGGGGTGCCGGGGGCCGGTGGACGGTGATCGGTTGGTGGTCGGGTCTTCGTCGGGGCTCAACGTCAGTCGCACATGCTCGGGCTCGCACTGGACCGGGAGGTCGCGGTCCTCCACACGAGTGTGATGCCGAGCCTGGTCGTCCCGGGGGCGGCGAGCCGGCTCGACACCGCGCCCGGCCGTGGCGGCAGGGCGGTGCACGGCCCGGCAGACTGGGGGCATGTCCATTCACCAGAACCTGCTCGGGGGCCCCGCCCCCACCCACCTCCCCGACGAGCCGGGCCGCGAGGCCATCGCCGCCGGCACCCCCGCCGTCGAGGTGGCCGCCGCGCACCCCACGTCCTCCCTCGCCTGGGCGCTCCTCGCCGACGAGGCCTTCGCCGCCGGGAGCACGGTCGAGTCGTACGCCTACGCCCGTACGGGTTACCACCGCGGCCTCGACGCCCTGCGCCGCGCCGGGTGGAAGGGCCACGGCCCGGTCCCGTGGGAGCACGAGCCGAACCGCGGCTTCCTGCGCGCCCTGCACGCCCTGGCCCGCGCGGCCGGGGCGATCGGCGAGAAGGAGGAGTACGAGCGCTGCTCGACCTTCCTGCGCGACTCGTCCCCGACGGCGGCGGACACGCTGAGCGCCTGACCCCGTACAGCGGGGAGTGACGCGGGCCGGAATGTGTGGTCTGCGTCACTCCCCGCTGGAGCGCTGCCGCGGCGGTGTCCTATGCTGCGGGCAGGGGACCGGGGCTCCACTCACCTCACGGAAGGAGCGGACCGCTACCCGGAAGCACGTGTCGAGGAGACAGCGATGTCGAACACCCTTGATGCCTCCGGAGTCGGCGGGTCGGACACCCCGAACCTCGACTTCGACGGCACGACCCCGTACGAGGACTACGTCCAGGCGGACGTTCTCACCCACCTCCAGCACCTCCGCTCGGACGATCCGGGCGAGATGGTCTTCCTGGTCACGACCCAGGTCATGGAGCTGTGGTTCACGGTCATCGTCCACGAGTGGGAAACCGCCGCGAAGGCCCTGCGCGAGGACCGCATCCCGGTCGCGATGGATGCGCTGAAACGTTCCCTCCGCGAGCTGGAGGCCCTCAACGCCTCCTGGCGCCCGCTCGCCCAGCTCACCCCCGGCCAGTTCAACGCCTACCGCGCCGCCCTCGGCGAGGGTTCCGGCTTCCAGTCGGCGATGTACCGCCGGATGGAGTTCCTGCTCGGCGAGAAGTCCTCGTCCATGCTGGTCCCGCACCGGGGCGCCCCGCGCGTCCATGCGGAGCTGGAGAAGGCCCTGCACGAGCCGAGCCTCTACGACGAGGTCCTGCGCCTCCTCGCCCGCCGCGGCTTCCCGGTGCCGGACGCCGTCCTGAACCGCGACCTGTCGCTGCGCTACGAGCCCTCGGCCGAGGTCGAGGCCGTCTGGACCGGCCTCTACGCCGCCCCGGACGAGCACCTGGACCTGCACCGCCTCGGCGAGGTCCTGACGGACGTCGCGGAGCTCGTCTGGCGCTGGCGCAACGACCACCTGGTGGCCACCCGCCGAGCGATGGGCGCGAAGACGGGCACGGGCGGCTCGGCCGGCGTGACCTGGCTGGAGAAGCGCGCGACGAAGAACGTCTTCCCGGAGCTCTGGACGGCCCGCAGCCATGTCTGACGCGATGACTCCGGCCCCGCCGGTCCCGCCGGCCCAGAACCCGGCCCCGTCGGCGGATCTCCGGGACCGAGCCGCAGTCCTGGACGCCGCGGACGAGCTCGCCAAGCTCCGCGAACGGTTCACCCTGCCCGACGGGGTCGTCTACCTGGACGGGAACTCCCTCGGCGCCCTGCCGGCCGGCGTCGCCGAGACCACCTCCGACGTGGTCCGGCGACAGTGGGGGGAGCTCCTCATCCGCTCCTGGGACGAGAGCGGCTGGTGGACCGCCCCTGAGCGGATCGGCGACAAGCTCGCCCCCCTCATCGGCGCGGCCCCCGGCCAGGTGGTCGTCGGCGACTCCACCAGCGTCAACCTCTTCAAGGCCCTCGTCGGCGCCGCCCGCCTCGCGGCGCCCGGCCGGACCAAGCTGCTGGTCGACGCCGCCACCTTCCCCACCGACGGCTACATCGCGGAGTCGGCGGCCCGGATGACGGGCCTGACCGTCATCCCGGTGGACCCCGCGCACGCGGCGCAGTCGATGGACGCGGACACCGCCGTGGTGCTCCTCAACCACGTCGACTACCGCACCGGCCGGCTCCACGACCTCCCCGCCCTCACCACGGCGGCCCGTGCCGCCGGGGCGGTCACGGTCTGGGACCTGTGCCACTCCGCCGGGGCCCTCCCCGTCGGCCTCGACGCGCACGCCGTCGACCTCGCGGTCGGCTGCACGTACAAGTACCTCAACGGCGGCCCCGGCTCGCCCGCGTACCTGTACATAGCCGCCCGGCACCAGGCGGGCTTCGACTCCCCGCTCCCGGGGTGGAACGGCCACGCGGATCCCTTCGCGATGACCCCGGCCTACGAGGCGGCGCAGGGCGCGACCCGCGGACGCGTCGGTACCCCGGACATCCTGTCCATGCTGGCCCTGGAGTCGGCGCTCGACGCCTGGGACGGGGTCTCGGTCGAGGCCGTGCGGGCCAAGTCCCTCGCCCTGACCGACTTCTTCCTCGAATGCGTGGCGGCGTACGTCCCGCAGGGCCGGGTCGAGTCGGTCACCCCGGCCGAGCACGAGCGGCGCGGCAGCCAGATCTCGCTGCGCACCGAGAA
Organism: Streptomyces sp. NPDC054849; assembly: GCF_053610945.1. Taxonomy (NCBI): domain Bacteria; kingdom Bacillati; phylum Actinomycetota; class Actinomycetes; order Kitasatosporales; family Streptomycetaceae; genus Streptomyces; species Streptomyces sp. NPDC054849. The sequence goes on along the minus strand of NZ_JBSGZI010000015.1, from coordinate 85,172 downwards.
CGCCCGGGAGGTCATGCGGGAACTCATCTCCCGGGGCGTCATCGGCGACTTCCGTGCGCCCGACGTGCTGCGCTTCGGCTTCACCCCGCTCTACGTCGGATTCGCCGACGCGGAGCGCGCGGCACGGACACTGGGTCACGTTTTCGGGTGACCCGTTAGCGAAACGTCACATCACCGGGCGGGCGGGGCTACGGCTCCGTCCGCCCGGCCATATCCCGGACCCCGCACGGAACCTCCCGTTCCAGACTGATACGGTCCCGCTCTGCCGGAACACCGGAACATCTGTCCCCGCTGTCCCACGCGTTACCGAGAGGTTGAGCCGATGACGGACCCCGCCGCAGTGGAACGGGACGCCGCCGAGGCCGCCTCGGCCTTCTCGCACCCGGCCGTCGCACCGGACGCGAGCACCGCGTACGGGGATCACCCCGACCACGTCATCGACTTCTACGCCCCCCGCGGCGAGACCCGGGGCGGTCCGGTCCCGCTGGTGGTGGTCCTGCACGGCGGCGCCTGGCGGGCCCCGTACGACAGGCAGCACATCACGCCTTTCGCGGACTTCCTGGCCCGGCGCGGCTTCGCCGTCGCCAACGTCGAGTACCGGCGAGGCAGTTCCCTTCCGCACCAGGACGCCGAAGGGCCGGTCGCCGGCCGCTGGCCGGAGACCTTCGACGACGTCGCCGCCGCGATGGACGCCCTTCCGGGGCTCGCCGCGACCGCGCTCCCGCAGGCCGACGTCCGCCGCGTGGTCGTCACCGGCCACTCGGCCGGCGGCCACCTCGCGCTGTGGGCCGCGGCCCGGCACGTGCTCCCGTCCGACTCCCCGTGGAGGCTGTCCTCCCCACCCGTGCTGCGCGGCGTCGTCGCCCTGGCCCCGATCGCCGACTTCGCGGTGGCGGAGGAACTGGGCGTGTGCGGCGGCGCGAGCGCGCAGCTGCTGGGTGGCGGGCGGTACTTCGCGGACCGCCTGCCGTACGCCGATCCGGCGGCCCTGCTGCCGACCGGGATCGCCACGGCGGTGGTCCAGGGGCGGGACGACATCGTGGTCCCGCAGCAGGTGGCCGAGGCGTACGTGGCCGCGGCGGCGAAGGCGGGCGAGATGGTGGGGCTGACCCTGCTCGACGGGGTCGGGCACTTCCCACTCATCGACCCGGCGGTGGACGCCTGCGCGGTGGTGGCGGAGGAGATCTCGCAGCTGGCCTGGTAGCGGCGCGTCGGTCCGGTAGTCCGGTAGTCAGGCGGTCCGCTAGTCCGCTAGTCCGGCGGCCCGGTAGTCCCGCGGTCCGCCCCGGCAGGCGGACGAGCCGCAGCACCCGTTCAGGCCGAAGCGGCGGGTCCTGTACCGGGGGACTGCGACGGCTTCGTGCTGGTGCCGGACGGCATCCGGCGGCCTGGCGATGCCGGTTCACCGTGGCCGAGCAGGATGGGGCATAGGGGCTCAGCCTGGGACAGAAATGCGCCAACTCCCCTTCGCGCCAGGGATATCCGGTGATCATCCGGTGAGGATCTAGGTACTCTGGAGCCTCATTCCTGAGCACGTTCAAAAAATGGGGGGGCCGGTGCGTAGTCGCCGTCTCGTAATATTCGTTGCCGTCATCGCGGCCACCATCGGTCTCGCGCCGGGACTGGCGCAGGCGGCCGAGCCGGTCGCGCCGGGGGTGAGCGCTCCCGTCGCGGACCCGGGGAAGTCCGCGGCGCCGACCCTCAAGACCTTCAAGAGCCCCGCCGAGCGCTCGGTTCGCAAGGCGCTGCCCGGCGGCAAGGCCGGAGCCGGAGCCCAGCAGGCCGCCGGCAACCCGGACCTGGCCATCGTCCTCAACGCCGCGAGCACCTCGGCGCACGCGCTGGACCTCGAGACCACCGTCATCAGCGCGGACGCCTCGCTCGGCGTCTCCGTCGACTGGGGCGACGGGAACAAGGACCTGATGGACGCGTACGGTTCGGCCGTGCTGAAGAGCAGCCACGCGTACGAGAAGCTCGGCGAGTACACCATCAAGGTCACCGTGACGGACCCGGTGAACCAGGCCGAGGTCGTCAACGAGTTTCAGATCATGACCGCGGGCTCGGACTTCGTCCCGTACACCCCGACCCGCCTGCTGGACACCCGCAACGGGACCGGCGCGGCACAGGGCAAGGTCGCCCCGTACGGCACGACGCGCGTGAAGGTCGGCGGCAACGGCGGGATCCCGGAGGGGGTCACCGCCGTGGCCCTCAACGTGACCGTCACGAACCCCACCAGCGCCGGCCACATCACGGCGTTCCCCGAGGGCACCGAGCGTCCGACCACGTCGAACGTCAACTTCGAGGCGGGTCAGTCCGTCCCGAACCTGGTGATCGTGCCGGTCGGCAAGAGCGGCTACGTGGAGCTGGCCAACCAGGCGTCGGACGCGGTCGACCTGATCGCCGACGTGACCGGCTACTTCACCCGTACCGAGGCGAGCGGCTACACGCCGATGACCCCGGCCCGCTTCGTCGACACCCGCGAGGGCCTCGGTACGTTCAAGGGCCAGCTCCAGGGCCAGAGGACCTTCGGGACCCAGATCAGCGGCCTGCGGGGCGTTCCCCAGGACATCAGCGCGGTCGCGCTGAACGTGACGGTGACCAACCCGAGGGAGACCGGTCACCTGACCGTCTTCCCGAGCGGCGGGTCGATCCCGACGACCTCGAACGTGAACTTCACGGCCGGTCAGACGGTGGCCAACTCGGTGATCGTGCCCGTCGGTCCCGACGGCAGCGTCAACGTCCGCAACGGCGCCTGGGCGGGCACGGACGTCGTCGTCGACGTGGTCGGCTACTACAGCGCCGACAGCAAGGGCGCCTTCATGCCGCTCAAGCCGGGCCGGCGGCTCGACACGCGTGCGGCGAGCTGGACCCACGGCCCGCTGCGCGGCCGCGGCTACGTCTGGCTGGCGATGTCCCCCGACGAGCCCGACATCGCCGGTTACGTGCTGAACACCACGGTGACCAACACGGCCGGCACCGGCTTCCTGTCGGTGGCCCCGGACCCGAACACGTGGCAGGCGTACAAGGACAAGACCTCCGTCTTCCCGGCGCGTCCCACCTCCTCGACCCTGAACTGGACGGCCGGCAGGACCGTTGCGAACCTGGTCCAGGCGAGCTCCGGCATGACCGGCGTCGTCGACTTCTGGAACCAGGGCTGGGAGAACGCCGACCTCGTCGTCGACATCTTCGGCTACTACGAGACCAAGTAGCACACCGCCTGGTGCCGTGCCCCGGGGACGCCGTCCCCGGGGCACTCAGCGTTCGGGCGGTCTGCCGTCCGGTGCCAGGTGCTCCACCAGTTCGGCCAGGTCCTCGCAGACCTGCTCGATCTTCAGGCGGACGTTGTTCTGCTCCGTGACGAGCGCCGACAGCAGCAGCCCGGTCAGGGCCGCCGCCCCGTTGAGCGCCTGGAGGTTGACCATGACCCCCAGGAGGCTGTGCTCGGAGAACTGTCCGGCGCGGTCGGTCGCCGCCGCGATCGCCAGGACCGACACCAGCAGGGTGCACGGCGCGCACCCGGCGAGCTGGAAGCGCACGGCCGCCCAGATGATCACCGGGAAGACGAGGAAGAGCAGGGAGATGGAGCTCCTGGTGGCGATGAGGGCGACGACCACGGACGTGGCCACCAGGGCCGCGGCCTCGACGGCGCGGTAGCCGTCCCATGGCCGCCGGGCTCGGACCAGGACGAGCAGCAGCGGGGTCACCACGAGCACGCCCATGGCGTCTCCGGCCCACCAGGCCGACCAGACCGGCCAGAACCGCGTGAGCGGCATGTCGCCGGAGAGCACCAGCGTCCAGGTTCCGGCCGTGGCGCTGATCAGCATCGGCAGCAGACCGCCCAGGAAGACCAGCGCCAGGGCGTCCCGCAGCCGGTCCATCTCGACGCGGAAGCCCGCCTTGCGGAGCATCAGGTACGCGCACACCGGAGCCAGGGTGTTCCCCGCGATGATGCCGAGGCTGGGGAAGTCGACGTCGCTGATCCGCTCGATGGCGAGATACGCGCCGAGGGCGATCCCCGGCCACATGCGCAGGCCCAGCCACAGCAGGGCGGCGACGGCGATGCCGGTGGGCGGCCACAGGGGCGTGACCTCGGCGCCCTCGACCACGACGCGCTGGCGCAGGCCGAGCCTCCCGCTCGCGTAGTAGGCGACGGCGACGGCGAGGATCGGAAGAAGGACTGCCGGGAAACGTCGCCATTCCTCGATGCGCACCACAGCATCAGACAACAGCCCGGCTCCGGGCGGGGCGTGACACGCGCTACCGGGGTCCGGCCTCGTCATGGCTGAGGACGAGTACGGCCGCGTCATCGGAGTGGCCGGTGGAGTCGGCCACCTTCATCACCTCGGCGGCCAGCTCGTCGGGATCGGTGCCCGCCCCCTCCCTGACGACGCGGGCCACGCGCTCCAGACCCTTCTCGATCGGGAACTTCGGTCCCTCGACCACGCCGTCCGTGAGCAGGACGATCGATCCCGCCTTCGTCAGCCGGCGCCGGGTCACCGCGTATCCGGACCCGGACATCAGGTTCAGCGGCAGACCGCCGGCGTCCTCCGTCGTCCCGTACCGGCCGTCGACGGTGGCCCAGACGGAGGGGACGTGGCCGGCCCGGGCGCTCTCCAGCTGCCGCGTTTCCGGATCGAAGCGGAGCAGACTGCAGGTCGCGAAGAGCTCACGGTCCATGGAGAGCAGCACCTCGTTGGCCCGGCTCAGCACCTCGCCCGGATCGACGACGACGGCGGCCACGGCACGCAGACAGATCCGGACCTGCCCCATGAAGGCGGCCGCCTCCACGTCGTGCCCCTGGACGTCGCCGATGCAGAAGGCGAGAGCGCCCCCGGCCAGCCGGAAGCCGTCGTACCAGTCGCCGCCGATGTCCAGACCGTTGCGGGCGGGCGCGTACCGGGCCGCGGTCCGCAGGCCCGCCACCGCCGGCAGTGAGGCCGGCAGCAGCTCGCGCTGCAGCGCCTCGGCCAGTTCCACCCGGGCCTGCTGCAGCTCGACGCCTGCGCGTGCCTGGGCGGTGAGCCGCCCGAGCGTGCTGAGCAGATCGGCGGTGGCCCCTCGCGGTGCGCGGCGCGGAGTCATGGAACGCTCCGAGGTGCATCCATCCGTCCGTCCCTGCTTCCGCTGCGCGCACAGCCCGTGCACATCATATTTCCGGCCACCCGGAACCCGCCCCCCGAGAGCGTTGCGGCCTCGATGACCTGGCGCGAAGGCGTCGCGCCCCTCCGGCGTCGTCCGGCGGCGGGGTCTGCCGGGCCCGGCCCGCCCGGGGCCTCAGTCCCACTGCTCGTCGGCCAGCGAGGTGACCGGCTGGGGCTTTCCGATGACCGCCAGGGCGATGAAGAAGTTGATCTGACCGATCGCGATGGTGAGGGTGGCGAGGGCCTTCTCGTCGTAGTGCTTGGCCACCTCGGCGTACAGCTCGTCCGAGACGCGCTCCCGGCCGTGCGGGGCGGGCTGGAGGGTGGCCTCCACGAGGGCGAGGGCGGCGCGCTCGGCCTCGGTGAAGTAGGGGGCGTCCTGCCAGGAGGAGACGGCGGTGATGCGCTCCTCGGACTCCCCGGCCTTGCGCAGGAAGCCGGTGTTGAGGATGGTCAGGTAGGTGTTGTGGACGATCTGCCCGGCGCGCAGGTGGACGAGGCTCATCGTGTTGCGCGGCACCGAGCGGTTGCCCGTCGCCCGGAAGAGGGCGGCGCTGACGTCGTTCAGCTCGGGGACGAACTCGGCGGGGTTGGCCATCCGCGAGATCGAAGTGTTCGAGGCGTTCGAGGCGTGCGTCGTGTCCGAGGCGTTCGAGGCGTTCGAAGCGTTCGAGGTGTCCGTCATGGCTGCTCTCCTTCAGGCTGCGTCGGCGTCTACACAGCACTGACGGACGGGCCCGCACGAATGTGACCGGCCGCGGAAGGTTTTTTGCGTGACGCCCTGAAGCACCGCACCGCGCAAACCCGTTGCAGGACCTGGCCGGGAGAGGGTTGTGTACGCTGGGCGGGTTTCGAACATGATCGACCGTTGACGAAAATGGGGGGCCGGTGCGTAGTCGCCGACTTGTAATTTCCGCTGCCCTGGTGGCGGCGGGTGTGGGGCTCATACCGGGGATCGCCCAGGCGGCAGGCCCTGCCGCTCCCGCGACGCCCGCAGCACAGGGGACGCCCCGGGCCGGGGCCGGCCCGGACGCGGCACAGCGTCTCCAGGGCAAGACCTTCACCAGCCCGGCCGCGCGCACCGTCGTGACGCCGCCGTCCGGTGCCGAGGCCGGGGGGAACACGCGGGCGCAGGGGGCGCAGGACGCGCCGGACCCGCACATCTCGATCCACCTGGACGCGACGGCTCCGACCGCGCACTCGATCGACCTGCGGTCCATCATCAGCACCTGGGACGACGCCGCAGTCGACGTGGTCGTCTCCTGGGGCGACGGAACCACGGACGACTACTCCGTGACCCTCGCCGGCTTCCGCGGCGACGCCCGGAACATCACGCACACGTACGCCGCGGTCGGCTCGTACGACGTCAAGGTCACGGTGAAGCATGCCGAGAGCGGCGTCGAGGCCGTGAACGGGCTCACCTTCGTCACCAGGGGCACCGAGTTCACCTCGCACGAGCCCACCCGGCTGCTGGACACCCGCTCGGGCCTCGGCGCCGCCAAGGCCAGAATCGGCGCGCGCAGCTCGGTGGCGCTGAAGGTCGCGGGCGCCGCCAAGATCCCCGCCGGCGTCGGCTCGGCGGTCCTCAACGTCACCGTCACCAACACGACGGGGGCGGGGCACATCTCGGTCGGCAAGACCAGGGAACTGACCGAGACCGCCGAGACGTCGCACCTGAACTTCGCAGCGGGCCAGAGCGTCGCGAACCTGGTGATCGCGCCGGTCGGCGAGGACGGGTACGTGCACCTGTTCAACGCCGGGTGGGAGCCGGTCGACTTGATCGCGGACGTCACCGGCTCCTTCAAGGCGTCGACCGCCGACGGCTACGGCGCACTGAGCCCGACCCGCGTCGTGGACACCCGCACGGGCCTCGGCACGGCGAAGGGGCAGGTCCCCGGCCACGGCACCTTCGGGGTGGAGATCGCCGGGCGGGCCGGCGTTCCGAAGGGCGCCACCGCCGTGGCGCTCAACCTGACCGCCACCAACCCGCGGTCGTCCGGGCACCTGACCGCCTACCCCAGCGGGCAGGCGGCGCCGGCCACCTCGAATCTGAACTTCACCGGCGGCCGGACGGTCGCCAACGCGGCGGTCGTGCCGATCGGCCCGGACGGAAAGATCAGTGTACGCAACGGCAGCTGGGACCCGGCCGACGTGGTGATGGACGTCGTCGGCTACTACAGCCCCGACAGCCGGTCCGCGTTCGTGTCCGCCTGGGTGCCGATGCGCCTGCTGGACACGCGCGAGGACCTCAGCTGGGGCCGCAGGAAGGCCGGCCCGGTGCCGGCCCGTACGTACGAACCCATGCGGCTCGAGGGCGATACGACGACCCCCGACGTCGACGGCTGGGCGCTGAACACCACGGTCACCAACACCCGCGGCGACGGCTTCCTGTCGGTGACACCGGACCCGAACTTCTGGTCCGACTACCGCGACGGCACTGCGGTCACGCCGCAGCGGCCCGTCGCCTCGGCCCTGAACTGGACGAAGGGCGCGACCGTCCCGAACCTGGTGCAGACACCCGGGGGCAAGGGGGGCATGGTCGACTTCTGGAACCAGGGCTGGGAGGACACCGACCTGCTCGTCGACCTGGTCGGCTACTACCAGACGAACTGATCCGGGGGCGGGTACTCCGGTACGCAGAAGGGGCGGTACACCGTACGGTGCACCGCCCCTTCGCGTGGAACGACGGGGATCGCCCCCGGCCGTTCTTACAGGAACGAGTTGATCTCGATGGTCTCGGTGCGGCCGGGGCCGACGCCGATCGCGGAGATCGGGGCGCCCGACATCTCCTCCAGGGCCTTGACGTACGCCTGGGCGTTCGCCGGCAGGTCCTCGAACGTCTTGGCCTTGGTGATGTCCTCGGACCAGCCGGGGAGGTATTCGTAGATCGGCTTCGCGTGGTGGAAGTCCGTCTGCGAGTACGGGAGCTCCTCGACGCGCTTGCCGTCGATCTCGTACGCGACGCACACCGGGATCTGCTCCCAGCCGGTCAGCACGTCCAGCTTGGTGAGGAAGAAGTCGGTGAGGCCGTTCACACGGGTGGCGTAACGTGCGATCGGCGCGTCGAACCAGCCGCAGCGACGGTCGCGACCGGTGGTCACGCCGCGCTCGCCGCCGATGCGGCGCAGGTCCTCGCCGTCCTGGTCGAACAGCTCGGTCGGGAACGGGCCCGCGCCGACTCGGGTCGTGTAGGCCTTGAGAATGCCGATGACACGGCTGATCTTCGTCGGGCCCACGCCGGTGCCGGTGCAGGCGCCGCCTGCGGTCGGGTTCGACGAGGTGACGAAGGGGTAGGTGCCGTGGTCGACGTCGAGCAGGGTGCCCTGGCCGCCCTCGAACAGCACGACCTTGTCCTCGTCGAGCGCGTCGTTGAGGATCAGGGTGGTGTCGGCGACGTACGGCCTGATCTGCTCCGCGTACTGGAGCATCTCCTCGACGATCTGGGCGGCGTCGATCGCGCGGCGGTTGTACAGCTTCGCGAGGAGCTGGTTCTTGCCCTCCAGCGCCGCTTCGACCTTCTGGGTGAGGATCGACTCGTCGTAGAGGTCCTGGACGCGGATGCCGATGCGGTTGATCTTGTCCGCGTAGGTCGGACCGATGCCGCGACCGGTCGTGCCGATCTTGCGCTTGCCGAGGAAGCGCTCGCCGACCTTGTCCAGGGTGACGTTGTACGGCGTGATGAGATGCGCGTTGCCGCTGAGGAGCAGCTTGGAGGTGTCGATGCCGCGCTCGTTCAGACCGCGCAGCTCGGAGAGCAGGACGGCCGGGTCGACGACGACGCCGTTACCGATGACCGGGGTGCATCCGGGGGAGAGGATGCCGGAGGGGAGAAGGTGCAGCGCGTACTTCTGGTCGCCGACGACGACCGTGTGGCCGGCATTGTTGCCGCCCTGGTAGCGCACTACATAGTCAACGGATCCACCGAGCAGGTCGGTGGCCTTTCCCTTGCCCTCGTCACCCCACTGAGCTCCGAGCAGCACAAGAGCGGGCACAGGCGTACACCTCTTCCGGATGGGGCATGTCCAAGGTCAGGGGACGTACGACGATGTACGCAGGCTGAGCCGTCGGACCGGTACCCCGGAATAGACGAAGGCCCTGGCGCAATAGCGCAAGGGCCTCTTGCACAAAGATGCTACCCGAGGAAGGACCGAGGTGTCGGCTCCAGAGCCCACCATGAGCCATGCGGGCGCGCCGGTAGGCGGTCTGCTCGTGCTCGTCGACCCGGTCGCCCGCCGTTTGGACGGCGAGTCCGTGCGGATCGCGAAGGATGTGTTGTCAGCGGGCGCGGCGGCGAAAATCTGCCTCCCGGATTCGCAGGAGGAATTCGCGCGGGCTCTGGCCCGCCGGGGCCATCGCCAGCCGGTGATCGTGGGTGACGACCGGGCCCTGGTGCGTGCCGTGGGGCTGCTCCACCGGGAGCGTGGTCTGGGTGAGGGCCCGCTGGCGCTGGTCCCGGTGGGGCCCGTCGGGTCCCTCGGGCTGACCCGGTCCCTCGGCGTGCCGCAGTCCGCCGTGTCCGCGGCCCGGGCGGTGCTCGACGGGTCGGTGCGGATGTGCGACCTGCTGGTCGACGACAGTGACGGGGTGGTGCTGGGCGGGCTGCGGATCCCGCCGGTGCGGGGGGCCGCGCGACCGGTCCGGCCCTCGGTGTGGAGTGCGTACCGCTCGCTGGTGCGGACGCTGGTCCGGCCGGTCGCGGCGGCGGCCGGCGGCGCGGGCGCGGGCCACCTCCGGCTGCGGGTGGAGGCCGACGGGGTGCTGGTGGCGGACGTGGACCAGCCCGTGGAGGACGTCTCGATCCGCATGCGGGACGACGGTGGTCCGGCGGAGGTCGTGGTCCGGACGGGCGGCGGTTTCGCCGCCTCGACGGTGACCGTTCGGGCGAAGACGGTGACGGTGTCGGGCGCGGACTTCCGCTACCGCGCCGACGCGACGATGACCGGCCCGGTCCGCCGCCGCACGTGGACCCTGCGGCCCGGGGCCTGGACCCTCACGCTGCCCCGGTGACGCAGGGGCGGGACGCGCAGGCGGAGGGGGACGCGCCGACGGTGCGGTATGCGGCGACGGTGCGGTGTGCGCCGCCGGTGCGGGATGCGGCGGCGGTTCGGGACGCGTGGGCGATCGGCGGCACGTGGTGACCCTGGGCCTGCTGGGCCGCGGGGTCCTTCTGGGTCTGCGGGGCCGGCGGGTCCTGACGTCGTGCGCGCCGGGCTCGTCGGAGCGGGTGGTGGTGCGGCTCGCGGCTGACCCGGCCGCGGGCGGCATCCGGGCCCCGCGCCCGGGCGCTCTCCGCTACGCCCGATCGCGGACGGGACCTGGCCGGCGGGAGCGGCTGCCGGGCACGGCCCACCAGAGGACCCAGGAGCAGGTGCCCAGGTACAAGGCGTTGTAGAGAGCTCCGAAAAAGCCCCAGTAGGGCCGGAGCAGGATCACCCCGTTGATCAGCGCGAAGTTCACCAGGACGAACAGCAGCCACACCAGGGCGGTCGGCCGGTGGGAGCGGACCGCCGTGTTCACCACGGTCATCACCAGGGCCGTGGTGATGAAGGCGGGCGTCACGACGAAGTACGCGAAGTCGTAGTGGAAATTCCACGGCAGGAGGAAGGTGCCCACCCACAACAGGACGAGGAAGCCCAGACCCCGCAGCAGGAGTGCTGACCGGGATGCGCGGGATCTCGTGCGCCGCTGCGTCGGGGTGGCCGGCCCCGGCCCGGCCGGCGGCAGGACCGCGGTGGCCGCGGGCACCTGTGCTCGTGCCGGTGCCTGTGCGGGCACCCGGATCGGTCCGGCGCCGTGGGAGACGGCCTCCAGCGCGGCCAGCGCCTGCTCGGCGGTGGCACGCCGGGCCGGGTCCTTCGTCAGCAGGGCGGCCAGCACCTCGGCCAGCGGCCCGGCCCGCTCCGCCATCCGCGGTTCCCGCGTGACGATGGCGATGCACAGGGCGGTGAACGTCTCGGCGGAGAACGGCGCCACGCCCTCGACCGCGCTGTACAGGGTGGCACCCAGGGACCAGAGATCGGTGGCGGGCGTCGGGGGCTTGCCCTCCAGTTGCTCGGGCGCCATGTAGGAGGGCGTGCCGATCAGCGTTCCGGTGTGGGTGAGCGTCATCGTGGCGTCCGACATGTGGGCGATGCCGAAGTCGGTGATGATCACCCGGTCGTCCATCAGCAGGACGTTGTCGGGCTTGAGGTCGCGGTGCACGATGCCCGCGGCGTGGGCCCGTACGAGCGCCTTCAGCATCAGGACGCCGATCTCCGCGACCCGCAGCACCGGCAGCCGGCCGTCCCGCGCCACGGCGGCCGCCAGCGACGTGCCCGTCACGTACTCCATGACGATGACGGGTGCGCCCTCGTGTTCCACCACGTCGTGCACCGTGATGATCCCGGGATGGTTGAGGCGCGCGGCGGACCGTGCCTCGCGCATGACGCGCTGCAGCAGGACGTCGCGCTGCACGTCGCTGACCCCCTGCGGGAGCGTGACCTCCTTGACGGCGACGTCCCGGCCCAGCCGCTCGTCGCGGCCCCTCCACACGCGGCCCATGCCGCCCTGGCCGATCAGCTCCAGGAGGCGGTACCGGCTGCCGATCAGTGCTCCACTCACCTCTGCCACGGCGATCACCCTAGCTGCGGCTGAGGTCCGGCCGGCCGGAACGGCTAGAACTCCACGAGCAGTTGCTCCAGACCGCGGATCACGTACCCGTCCCGCCACCGTGGTTCCTCGACGAGCCGTACCGGCGGGACCCCGTCCGCCAGCAGGGCTCCGAACGAGGCCTCCAGCTCCCGCCGAGCGAGCGGCGCCCCCAGGCAGTAGTGGATCCCGGCCCCGAAGCTCAGGTGCGGATTGTCGGCCCGTACGAGGTCCAGCGCATCGGGATCGTCGAAGCGCGCGGGATCCCGGTTCGCCGACCCGAAGAGCAGCGCGACCTCGGCTCCGCGGGGGATGTCGGTGTCCCCGATCCGGATGTCGTCGAGCACCCAGCGCTCGAACATCTGCAGCGGAGTGTCGTACCGCATGAGTTCATCCACAGCTGTGGACAACTTTTCGGGATCGCGGCTCGCGCGGAGCGCGGCGAGCTGCCCGGGATTGCGGAACAGCGCCCACCACCCGTTGACGGTGGTGTTGACGGTCGCCTCGTGCCCGGCGTTCAGAAGGAGGACGCAGGTGGAGATCATCTCCTGCTCGCTGAGCCGGCCCTCTTCGTCATGGGCGGCGATCAGCCCGGAGATCAAATCCTCACCGGGGCGCGTGCGCCGCTCGGCGATCAGCTCCCGCAGGTAATCGCTGAACTCGATGCTCGCCCGCACCGCCCGCCGCGCCGTCTCCTCGTCCGGGCGGAGCTCGAACATCCCGCAGATGTCAGCCGACCAGGGTCGCAGCGGCCCTCGGTCCTCCTCCGGCACCCCCAGCAGCTCCGCGATCACGGCCACCGGCAGCGGCTCGGCGACGGTGGTGAGCAGATCCCCGCCGCCGTCCGCGAGCAGCTGCCCCACCAGCCCTCGGGCCAGCCGCTGCACAGCCGGCACGAGCTGCTCCACCGTCCGCGGGGTGAAGGCCTTCGCCACCAGCCTGCGCACCCGCGCATGCGCGGGATCCTCCAGGTCCAGCAGCCCGTTGCCGTTGAGCACATGGAACGGCTCGTGCTCCGGCGGCGGCGCCTCCCGCCCGAACTCCTCGTGCGAGAACCGGTGGAGGTAGGTCCGCCCCAGCCGCCGGTCCCGCAGCAGCGCACTCACATCGGCGTAATGCGGCACCAGCCACTGCCCGGTGGCCTCACACCACACGGCGCGCCCCTGCTCCCGCAACTCCCGGTACGCCGGATACGGATCGGCGACGAATGCGGCATCCCACGGATCAAAGCCCATCCCCGCAGACTAAGCGCTGTCCCTGCGGATCAGGCCGGTGTCACGAGGCGGGTCTCGTACGCGAACACCGCCGCCTGCGTCCGGTCGCGCAAGCCCAGCTTCACCAGGATCCGGCTCACATGGGTCTTGATCGTGGACTCCGCGACGATCAGCCGGTGCGCTATCTCCGCGTTGGACAGCCCCTGCGCGATCAGGATCAGCACCTCCGTCTCCCGCTCGGTCAGCTCACCCACGCCCGCCGGGTCCGCGAGCTTGCGCGCCTCGGAGATCTTCGAGAACTCCGCTATCAGCCGCTTGGTCACCGAGGGCGCCAGCAGGGCCTCGCCGGCCGCCACCACCCGCACACCGTCCGCCAGCTGACGGGCCGACGCATCCTTCAAGAGGAACCCGGAGGCACCGGCCCGCAGCGCCTGGTACACGTACTCGTCGAGGTCGAAGGTCGTCAGCACCAGCACCTTCGCGTCCGTGTCCGCCGCCACGATCTCCCGCGTCGCCTCCAGACCGTTCATCTGCGGCATCCGGATGTCCATCAGCACCACGTCCGGCCGCAGGGCCGCCACCTGGGCGATGGCCTCCCGGCCGTCGACCGCCTCTCCGACCACCTCGATGCCTTCCATGGCGTTCAGCAGGACGGAGAACCCCTCGCGCACCATCATCTGGTCATCGACGATCAGCACCCTGATCGTCATGCCGCCCCCTCCCGCGGCTCCGGCTCCACCGCCGGCTCGGGACGGTTCGGCACCGGTATGAACACCGACACCTCGTACCCGCCCGCGGCCGTCCGTCCGGCCGTCATCTCCCCCTCCAGCATGGCCACCCGCTCCCGCATTCCGGTGATCCCGTGGCCCGCCCCCGGCGAGGGCCGCACATCCCCGGTCGCCGCCTCATTGACGACCCGTATCCCCAGGCCGCCCAGCACGTACGAGACCTCCACCCCGGCCACCGCTCCCGGCGCGTGCCGCAGCGTGTTGCTCAGGGCCTCCTGGATGATCCGGTACGCCGACAGCTCCACGCCCTGCGGCAGCTCCCGCACCGCGCCCGTGACCGTCTTCTCCACACTCAGCCCGGCCTCCCGCACATTGGCGAGCAGCCCGTCCAGCGAGGCCAGCGTCGGCTGCGGGGCGTCCGGAGCCTCGTAGTCCGCGGAGCGCACCACACCCAGCACCCGCCGCAGCTCCGTCAGAGCCGCCACCGCGTTCTCCCGGATGGTGACGAACGCCGCCTCCAGTTCCGGCGGAGGGTTCTTCACCCGGTACGGAGCGGCCTCGGCCTGGATGGCCACCACCGACATGTGGTGAGCCACCACGTCGTGCAGCTCCCTGGCGATCGTGGTCCGCTCCTCCAGCAGCGTCCGCTTGTCCCGCTCGACCGCCGTGACCTCCTGTTGCGCGCTCACCTCCGCCTTGGCGTGCCGGCGTATCTGGATGCTGCCGGCGATCATCAAGGCGAAGGCCGAGGTCACCGCCATTTCCGGCAGGTTCGAGCCCCACCGGCCGTTGAACAGCATGGAGATCGCGGTTCCCAGCACGAGGGTGAGCACCCACATCCAGGCCGCTACCCGCGGCCCGGTCCGCAGCGTGACGAGCACCATGACCGCGATGTAGGAGAGAAAACTCCCCCCGGACCAAGGCCAGTTGTAACCACTGCCCACGCCGGCCAGGACCACCGTCATCGCAATGGCCGCCCACCAGGCGCCGACCGGCCGCACCAGCGTCATGAGACCGGACCCGCGGCCAGCAGCGCCAGGGCGATCTGCGCCAGATCGCCCCATGGCGCCGACTGCGTGTCGAGCGTGACCAGCGCGACGACGAAGGCCAGGGCGCCCACCACCGCATGGTGCGTCCACCGTGCATACCGCCGTATCCCCTGGGGAAGCCGTCGCGCGAAGCGCCCGGGTGTCTCCTTCAGCGGCAGCGGCCGGTAGGCGAAGGCATCGGTGACGAGGTCCCGGCGAAGGGTCGCGATCACCTCCGATGCCAGTCGGAATTCAGGCGTCCGGGCTGTCCCCCCGGTGGTCGTCTCGGTCATACACACACCGTAGGTCTGTACCGCCGTCGTCCGCGTCCGCTGATGGGGATATCCCGGGATCCCTCTCAAGTACTACGCGGTCCCCTCAGTAGCCCGTCGGGCGGATGAGACCCGTCTCGTACGCGAACACCGCCGCCTGGGTGCGGTCGCGCAGGCCC
Source organism: Streptomyces sp. NPDC054849 (assembly GCF_053610945.1). NCBI lineage: Bacteria > Bacillati > Actinomycetota > Actinomycetes > Kitasatosporales > Streptomycetaceae > Streptomyces > Streptomyces sp. NPDC054849. The sequence goes on along the minus strand of NZ_JBSGZI010000015.1, from coordinate 69,983 downwards.
AGCTTCACCAGGATCCGGCTCACGTGGGTCTTCACCGTCTGCTCGGCCAGGACCAGGTGCTCCGAGATCTCCGCATTCGACAGCCCCTGGGCGATCAGGGAGAGCACCTCGGTCTCCCGCTCGGTCAGTTCGTCGATGCGGGCCCGTGACGGCGCGCGCGGCGCCCCAAGCCGGGAGAACTCCGTGATCAGCCGCTTCGTGATGTTCGGCGAGAGCAGCGCCTCACCGGCCGCGACCACCCGCACCGCCTCGGCGAGCTGGTCGGCCGACGCGTCCTTGAGCAGGAACCCGGAGGCCCCGGCCCGCAGCGCCTCGTACACGTACTCGTCCAGATCGAAGGTGGTCAGCACCAGCACCTTCACGGTGGTGTCGGGCCCGTTCGTGATGACGGACGTGGCCTCGATGCCCCCCATCCCCGGCATGCGGATGTCCATCAGGACCACGTCCGGTGCCAGCTCGGCGACCTTGGACACGGCGTCGGCCCCGTCCACCGCCTGCCCCACGACCTCGATGTCGGGCTGCGCGTTGAGAAGCACGGTGAAACCCTGCCGGACCATCATCTGGTCGTCGGCGATCATCACCTTGATCGGGGAACTCATGGGGCCATCTTCTTACTCTCGGGAGCGGGAGCGGGAGCGGGAGCGGGGACGCGGGCGTCGGGCAGGTCCTGCGGATCCATCGGGAGGACGGCGCTCACCTCGTACCCGCCGTCGGGGCGCGGGCCCGCGGCCAGTTCGCCTCCCAGCATGCCTGCCCGCTCCCGCATGCCGAGCAGCCCGTGCCCCGCTCCGTGCGAGGGCGGCGCCGGCCGGGTGGGCGCGGTGTTGGCGATGCACAGGTGGAGGTCCCGCGGTCCGTACGCGACGCCGACCTCCACCCGCGAACCGGGGGCGTGACGGAGGCAGTTGCTCAGCGCCTCCTGCACGATCCGGTACGCGGTGAGCTCCACGCCCGGGGTCAGGGGCCGCGGGACGCCCGCAATCTCGGTGGTGACGTCCAGACCTGCCCCCCGCACGTTGTCCACGAGGCCGTCCAGCTCGGCGAGGGTGGGCTGCGGGTGGTGGGGGTTCGCCGGATCGTCGGGGTGCTCCGAGCGCAGCACACCCAGGACACGGCGCAGTTCGGTCAGGGCCTCCAGGGCGTTCTCCCGGATGCCGGCCAGGTTCTCCTTGAGCTCCTCGGACGGGTTCTCCACGAGGTGCGGGGCGACCTGCGCCTGGATGGAGATCACCGACATGTGGTGGGCGACGACGTCGTGCAGCTCGCGGGCGATCCGGCTGCGCTCCTCCAGCAGGGTCCGCCGGGCGCGTTCCTCCTCGGTGAGGGTCTCCTGCTCGACGAGTTTGCCGCGGGTCAGGCGGGTGGCCCGCAGGGCGTAGCCGAGGATCCCCACGAACCCGAAGAGGATGGCCACGCCCGCGATGATCGTCTGGCTCTGCGGCGGTCTGAGGACGGCCTCGGCCAGTCCGGAGAGGGCGAGCGTGATGCCGATGACCGAGACGGTCACCCGGGGCGGTACGCGCAGGGCGACCATCAGGATCAGGGGTGCGACCGTGAACGGTCCGGCGGGCGTCCAGGGCCAGGACTGTCCGTCGCCGACGTGGCCGTGGATGGCCCAGGCGATGAGAGCCGCGGTGACGAGCCCGATCCACCAGGCGGCCATCGGCCGGAACATGCTGAGCAGGATGGACGCGGACGTCAGAAACGCCAGCGGTACGGCGGGGCCGAGGACCCCGTAATGGTCGTTCAGCTGCATTCCCGTCAGGACGCCGCCTGGGATCGCTGCGTAGCCGAGGATCACATGGGGCAGCCAGGCCAGCCAGCGCGGCCGGGACATCTTCGGGAGGGGATCCCGCTTCAGGGTGAACAGTTCCCGGGCGAGGCCGCGCGCCAGGGTGGTGCGGTGCTCGGCGGCGGGCGGCTCGGTCTGCTGGTTCACGTCGTCCAGGCTAAGGCCGGCCCTAGACATGGGTGATCTTCTCGGAGACGGCGGCCGTCCGGGAGCTGGGGACGGCGGTGCCGGCGCTGCTGGAGGCCGTGTCGGGCCGGGGCTTCGAACGCCGGGAGGTCTGTTCGTACGTACGGAACGCGGCCCAGCAGAGAGTCAGCGCGGCCGCGAACACCGGCAGCCACAGCAGTCGGGCCGCTGTCCAGCCCACCGAGTCGGGCACCGTGTGCAGTCCGGGAAGGTCGGTGGAGACCAGCAGCCCGAGGGCGGTGACGGCCATCATGGCGGTCTGGTGCCAGAGGAAGACCGTCATGGCGGAGAGGTTCACAAGAGCCACCTTCGCCCAGGCGCCGGGCCGTTGCATGGCCCGGCCCAGCGGCTCGCGCACCAGCAGGGCCAGCCCGCACTGGGCCAGTCCGAACGCGGCCGCGGCGAGCGTCGGCGGGTTCAGATTCGATATCGGGGCCTCGGGGACACCCACCATGGAAGCCGGATATCCGCCCCACAGGACCAGGGCGACCGTGGCCACGGTGCCCGCACCGAGGAGGACCAGTGCCGGTCCTCGCCGGGCGAAGGCCCCCCGGGACCAGGCGGCGCCCAGTGTGAAGGGCACGAGCCAGCCGGCGGCCACATTCACCCAGCCGATCCATTCGGGCCCGCCGAGCCCGAAGCGCCAGACGTCGACACCGGCCACCACGGCCAGCGGCCAGAGCGGGTTGAGCCGGGCAACGAGCGGCGTCGCGGCGGTGAGCACGGCGAACACCAGCAGGAACCACAGCGGCGACAGGACCAGCCCCACCAGAGTCCGGACGGTGTCCAGCTCCGCCCCGCCGATCAGCATGCCGCCCGCCACCACGAGCCAGAGGACGAGCACCGCGGCGACCGGACGGAACAGCCGCCCGAGCCGCTGCCCGACCCAGATCCCGTACGAGACTCCCCGCTCGCGCGCCGTCGCGTACCCGCGGGCGGCGACGTGACCGCCGACCAGGAAGAAGACGGCCAGCGTCTGGAACACCCAGGACACCGGCGCCAGCCAGGCCATGTGTGCCAGCGGGCTGGTGGTGCTCAGACCGCCGTCGGTGGTGGTCAGGGCCGTGACCAGCCAGTGGCCGAGCACGACACCGAGGATCGCGAAGGCCCGCAGCGCGTCAACGGTCCGGTCCCGGCCGGCCGGGGTGGCCGCGTCGATGCCGGCTGCCAGGGCGGACCAGCGGGCGCGGAGCTCATGCACGGGGGGCCTCCGGAGCGGGGGTGGTGCCGAGGGCGATGGCGGCCAGGCTGTCGAGGGACTCGGTGCCCGGCTTCAGGTAGTCGCTGTGCCCGGCGGCGCCGGCGGTGAAGGCGCGCGCCCCGAAGGCGGGGTCGACGGGGTCGGTGCCGAAGCCGATCGCGCCGAGCCGGACGTGAGGCACGTTGGCGACCCAGTCCGCGCTGCCACGCCCGGCCCAGACGCGGGCGCGGGTCGCCAGCTCCCGGGCGGATCCGGCGCCCGTACCCGGGCTGCCGTACAGGGCCATGTCAGTGACCGCGGGCCCGGTACCGGTCCGGGCGCAGACCACGGAGCCGTAGGAGTGGCAGAGGAGGGAGAGCCGAGCGCCGGGCGCCGCCATGCCCGACAAGCGGTCCAGGAAGGGCGCCAGTTCACCGGCGGCCTCGTCGGCGCGGGCGGCGGTCAGGACGGTTGTGCTGACCGTGCCGGGGGTGTCGTACCCGAGCCAGGCGACTACGGAAGACCGCGGATGCTCGGCCTGGAGGCGCTGCTGGAGGGCGACGGCCCCGGCACGGAACCTTTCGTAGGTGTCGAGTGTGGTGTCGGAGCCGGGCACCAGGACGGTGACCCGGTCGGCGGTCTCCAGCTCGCCGAACACCTCGACGGCCCGGCCCGTGCCGCGGCCGTCGAAGGTGAGGAACTGCGCCGCTCCGGCGGCCTCCATGGCGCGGAGCCTGGCGGCCCGGCCGGGACGGGCGGCGTTCCGGGCCGTACGGACCGCCTCGGCGATGTTGGCGCGGTTCGCGGCGTAACGGCTCCGGGGCGCGGCGTCCTCGGCGAACGCGGCGGGCGCTGGGGCGGGAACGTCGGGGGTGGCGGCGGCGGATATGGGGAACACCACGGCCGCGGCGATCAGCGAGGCCAGCAGCGTGCGGCGCAGCCGGCCCGTGCCGGAGCCCGTCGTGCCGGAGGCGAGCGCCGTCCCCGCCGTCCCCGCCGTCCCCGCCGTCCCGACCGTGCCGGAGGCGAGCGTCGCCCCCGTCGTACCGGTCGTACCCGTCGTACCCGTCGCCATCGTGTGTTCCTTCGGTTGTCCGGAGGAACCGTCAGCGCTCCTCTCTGTTACCGAAGTTAGGAACCCCGACCCGTGGTCGGCGTCACGCCATGGAGCCGTGTTGGCGCGTAGCTCTCAGGTATCACGGGGGATACCTGAGAGGCATCTCAAGCGCGAACTCGCCTGCAGGCAAAGCCTTGTTAAGGTCGCCGGATGACCGGCAACGACTGGCGTCACGACCGTATCGGCAGCGCGCACCGAGGGGAGAACCCCACCGTCCTGCGGCGCCTGGACGCCGGCTTCGCCGTCATCGGAGACCGCCAGTTCCTGCCGGGGTACGCGGTGCTGCTGACCGACGACCCGGCCGTGACCCGGCTCTCCGACCTGTCCCGGTCGCGCAGGGCCGCGTACCTCTCGGACATGGAGCGGCTCGCGGAGGCCGTCGAACGGGCCTGTGGCCGGCTCGACCCGGCCTTCCGCCGCGTGAACATCGAGATCCTGGGCAACACCGACCCGTACCTCCACGCCCACATCTGGCCCCGCTACGACTGGGAACCCGCAGACCGCCTCCGGCGGCCCGTGTGGCTGTACGAGGAGGAGTGCTGGCGCGGTGAGCAGTACGCGCTGGGCCCGCGCCACGATGTCCTGCGGGCAGTCATCGGGGTGGAGTTGGACCGGCTCGAAGCAGCCTGAGGGCGGCTCGACGGCGCCCCTCGGACCGTCACGTCGAGATGTCGGCCACATCCGCAGAAGAGCGGTGAGCGCGCGGCTCAGTCCGCCACCAGGGGTTCGACGTGCTCCGCCCGCCAGCGGGGTGCCGGGTCCTGGCCGGGGCTGGTCCAGTACTCCCTCGCCGCCACGACCTCCCCGCCCACCACGGTCCACAGGGAGACGGCCCGGTAGACGACGTGGTCCTGAGGTATCTCCACCTCGGTGACGACGACGTCCCCGTCGGCCAGGATCCGCAGCAGTTCCACTGATCTCTCGTCCGCGTAGGCGTCGTCGCTGTTCACCGCGATGAAGTTGGCCCGCCCCACGATGCGCTCACCGCTCACCGGCCAATCGATGACGGCGTCCTCGGCGATGAGCCCGGCCACGCCGTCCCAGTCGCGTGCCCCGATCCGCTCCCACAGTTGTGCCACTACCTTCAACGGCTCCATGAGCCGCAGTGTCCGACAGTGCGGTTGCATGCAACAACCTTTGTCCGAAGGCTTATTGGCTTCGACACAAACGGTTGCACGTCACTGCCTGCGGTAGATGAGCGGGGGATTGTCGCTCCCCGCCAGCTCCCTCGACAGGGTGCCGTCGGGGAGCAGCCGGAGGCGGCTCCACGGGCCGGGTGTGCAGGTCGGCGGGGCGCCGGAGGTGACGGTGGAGGCGTCGAGTTCCACCGGGTCGGGAGCGCTGCGCAGAGGCGCCGTCCAGGTGCAGGCGAAACCGGGGTCCACGACGCCGAGGGACATCACCGGATCGCCGACCGCGCCGCGGGTGAGGGTGAGCCGCCAGGTCTGGCTGCCGTGGGTGGCCTGCCAGGTGCCGAGGTAGACCTCGGGGAGGCCGGTGACGGCGTAGCCGGAGGCGCCGGAGGCGGCGGAGCCGTCGGTTCCGGAGGGCGAGTGAGCGGGGGAGGCGGTGCCGGTCGTGGTCGTGGACGCGGCCGTGGTCGGTATGCGGGGAGTACCGACGGGTGGTCGGGGGTCCTGGGCTCCGCTCATCACCGCGTACACCGTGCCGGCGGACAGGACGGCGACGACGGTGGCCACCACGAGCAGGAGGGCGGTGGGCGCGGTGCGGGGACGCGGCGCAGGCGCTGCTGCCCTCGGCGGAGGCGGCGGGTAGGTGACGTACGCCGCATGCGCCGAGTACGCGGGCGGTGGTGTCGCCGGTGGTGGCGGCGTCGCCCACGGTGCTGGTGGCGCCGCCGCTGGTGCCGCACGGTCCGGGCCTGCGTCCTCGCGGTCCAGCAGGGCCACCGCGTGCCGCCCGAGCCGGGCCACCAGGGGGGCTGGAAGCCAGGGTTCCAGGGCCCTCCCGTCGGCCACGGTGTCACCCGCGCCGACCCGGGCCAGTACCTCGGCGGGTCCGGGCCGGGCGGCGGGGTCCCGCCGCAGGCAGTGCCGTACGAGGTCCAGCAGCTCGGCCGGTACGCCGGCCAGGTCCGGTTCCGCCTCGGTGCTGCGGAGCAGGAGTGCCGCCAGGCCGCCGGGCTGTTCCGCGTCGCCGAAGGGCAGCCGTCCGGTGGCCGCGTACGCCAGGACCGCCCCGAGGCAGAACATGTCGCAGGCGGCGGTCACCGGCTCGCCGCGGATCTGCTCGGGCGCCATGAAGCCGGGTGAGCCGATGACTTCGCCCACCCGGGTCAGGCCTGCGTCGTACCCGGTGGGGGCGCGGGCGATGCCGAAGTCGATGACGCGGGGGCCGTCGAGGGTGAGCATGACGTTCGAGGGCTTCAGATCGCGGTGGACGATGCCGGCGCGGTGGATGTCGTGGAGGGCGTACGCGAGGCCCGCTGCGAGGATCCGTACGGAACGGCCCGGCAACGGGCCGAAATCGTGGGCCACCACCTGGCGGAGGCTCGGGCCGGCGACGTAGCCGGTGGCGAACCAGGGGGTCTGGGCCTCGGTGTCGGCGTCGAGCACCGGGGCGGTCCATTCGCCGCCGACGCGCCGGGCCGCGGCGACCTCCTGGCGGAAGCGGATACGGAACTCCTCGCGGGAGGCGAGGTCGTGGTGGACCAGCTTCACGGCGACGGTGCGGCCGCGGTCGGAGCGGGCGAGGTAGACCTGGCCCATGCCGCCGGCGCCGAGGCGGGAGAGCAGGCGGTACGGGCCGATGTGGTGCGGGTCGTACGGGTGCAGTGGTTCCATGCCGGGTGGTCCTCCCCTGCGGGGCGGTGGAACGGCTCTGCCGGGAAGGACGGTTGAGGGGTGGCGGCCGGTTGCCTGCCGCCGGGGTGGACTGCCGGAGCTCTGCCCCGGACCCCGCGCCCCAAACGCCGGCGGGGCTGGATGTGCCGGCGGGGGTGAAAGCTCGGGGCTCCGCCCCGGACCACGCGCCCCGAACGTCGGCGGGGCTGGAACAGTGCGGCGGGTCTGGGATGGCCCGGCAGGTGTCAGGTTTCGGTGGGTTGGGTCGTGAGGGTGTCCAGGGCCGTGGCCAGGCGTTCCAGGGTGAGGACCGTTTCGGCGAAGGCGGCGTCGCCCAGCTCTGCCGCGAGGCGGGCGGCCAGGGCTGCGTGGCCGGGGGAGATCCGGGCCACCGCCGCGCGGCCCTCCTCCGTCGGGCGCAGCAGCTTCGCCCGGCGGTGGGCGGGATTCGGGACGTACTCGGCCAGGCCCTTGGCGGCCAGAAGGTCCGCGATGCGCTGGACGCTCTGCCGGGTGATCCCCATGCTCCTGGCGATGCCCGCCACAGGCAGCGGCTGCCGCAGGACCGCGCCCAGGACCTGCCACCAGGCGGCCGTCAGCCCGGCCGGCTTGGCCAGTTCCTCCGAGATCGAGAGGAACTGGCCGTTCAGCCGGAACACCCCGAGCGCGGTGCGGCTCAGCAGGTCCTGCTGGGCCCGGGTGGGCCCGAGCGGCAGAGGCTCAGGCATCGCCGGCCTCCGCGGCCGCCATCAGGACCGGGTACGCGCTCTCGTCCGAGTCGTGGAAGAGCCGGTACCACGCGTCCAGGACGTCCGGCTTGTAGACGTCGAGGCGGGCGAAGACCTCACGGGCGAAGGCCACCGGTTCCGTCGGTCCGGCGGTGATCAGGTCGCCGTCGGTCACCGCGTCGGCCTCGACGTAGCTCCCGGCGCCCCCGTAACCCGGCTGCGAGGCCAGGTAGAAGGAGGCGCCGCTGGTGTGGTTCCGGCCGTCCAGCAGGCCTGCGCGGGCGAGGCCTGCGGTGGCTCCGCAGATCGCCGCGACGGGCACCCCGGCGGCCAGGAACTCCTCCGCCTTCGCCGCGAACGGAGCCAGCTCCTCGCCCGTGTCCCACAGCGAGGCGCCGGTGAGGATCAGCAGCGAGGAGTCCTCCGGCCGCAGGTCGGACAGGGCCAGGTCGGGCTGGATGCGGACGCCGCCCATGGTGGTGACCGGCTGCCCGGCGGCGGGGCCGACCGTTCGTACCACGTGGCCGCGCTGGGTCAGGTGAGCGGTGGTGTGGCCGGTCTCCCAATCCGCGTACGTGTCGTAGACCGCGAGGTGCACGGGCTTGCGCGGGGTCTCGCTCATGGTGGTCGCCTCCAGTGTCGGATCGGGCTCCGGTGACAAGGTCCTGCGACGAGCTCTCCTGGTGCGTGACGAGCTCTCGTGGTGCGTGACGAGCTTGCGTGATGCGCGCCGAGCTCGTATGACAAGACACTGTCATGACGACAGGATGCTGTCAATGGCTCGCGAAAGTGACGGCACGCAGACAGACTGCCGAGACCGGCCCCCCACCCCCATACAGTCCGCCGATATCCCTCCCCACCTGCGCACTTCTAGCGTGACGTCATGACCCCTCACGTCACCCCGCACACCTCGCTCACCCCGCACACCCTTGCCGCGGTGAAGGACGCAGACCGGAAGCACGTCTTCCACTCCTGGTCCGCCCAGGCCCTGATCGACCCGCTCGCCGTCGCCGGGGCCGAGGGGTCGTACTTCTGGGACTACGGCGGCAAGCGCTTCCTCGACTTCTCCTCCCAGCTGGTCAACACCAACATCGGCCACCAGCACCCCAAGGTCGTCGCCGCCATCCAGGAGCAGGCCGCCCGCCTCTGCACCCTCGCCCCCGGCTTCGCCGTGGACGTCCGCTCCGAGGCCGCACGCCTCATCGCCGAGCGGACCCCCGGCGACCTGGACAAGATCTTCTTCACCAACGGCGGCGCCGAGGCCGTCGAGAACGCCGTCCGCATGGCCCGTCTGCACACGGGCCGCGCCAAGGTGCTCTCCACCTACCGCTCGTACCACGGGGCCACCGCCGCCGCGATCAACCTGACCGGCGACCCGCGCCGCTGGCCCTCCGACGCGGCCGCCGCCGGCGTCGTGCACTTCTGGGGCCCGTACCTCTACCGCTCCGCCTTCCACGCCACCACCGAGGCCGAGGAGTGCGCCCGCGCCCTCGCCCACCTCGCCGACACCATCGTCTTCGAGGGGCCGCAGACCATCGCGGCGATCATCCTGGAGAGCGTGCCCGGCACCGCCGGGATCATGACCCCGCCGGCCGGTTACCTCGCGGGCGTGCGCGAGCTCTGCGACCGTCACGGCATCGTCTTCATCCTCGACGAGGTCATGTCGGGCTTCGGCCGCACCGGGGCGTGGTTCGCCGCCGACCACTGGGGCGTCACCCCCGACCTGATCACCTTCGCCAAGGGAGTGAACAGCGGGTACGTGCCGCTCGGCGGCGTGGCCATCTCGGCCGCCATCGCCGAGACCTTCGCCACGCGCCCCTACCCGGGCGGACTGACGTACTCCGGCCACCCCCTGGCCTGCGCCGCCGCCGTCGCGACGATCACCACCATGGAGGAGGAGGGCGTCGTCGAGCACGCCGCCCACCTCGGCGAGAACGTGATCGGCCCGGCCCTCGCCGAGATCGCCGAGCGGCACCCCTCGGTCGGCGAGGTCCGGGGCCTGGGGGCCTTCTGGGCGCTGGAACTCGTACGGGACAGGGAGATGCGCGAGCCGCTCGTCCCCTACAACGCGGCCGGTGCGGACAACGCGCCGATGGCCGAGTTCGCGGCGGCCTGCAAGGCCTCCGGCCTGTGGCCCTTCGTCAACATGAACCGCACCCACGTCGTCCCGCCGTGCACCATCACGGAGGCCGAGGCGAAGGAGGGGCTGGCCCTGCTGGACGAGGCGCTGTCGGTGGCCGACCGCCACACGACGGCCGGCTAGCCACTGGGGCAGGCATCTGGGAGGGGTGGCCGATTTGCATAGGTATGGCGGGTTATGGCTCCGTATATCGGCCACCTACCGCTCGGTTTCGGCCTCGCTGTCTGGCCTATGGTGTCCGAAGCTCTACGACAGGAGACGGACCCCTATGCCAGGCAGCGGCGCTGTCACCCGCAACACACTTCGCCAGCAGATCGCGGACGCGCTGCGTGACGAGGTGCTCGCGGGACGCCTGCCTCCGGGGACCGAGTTCACCGTCAAGCAGATCGCCGAGCAGTACGAGGTCTCCGCGACGCCGGTGCGCGAGGCGCTCGTCGACCTCTCGGCGCAGGGGCTGCTCGAACTCGTCCAGCACCGGGGCTTTCGCGTGCGGGTCTTCTCCGTGGACGACTTCCGCGGAATGATCGAGGCCCGCTCGCTGGTCGTCGACGGGATCTTCCGCCGGCTCGCCGAGCGCGGCACGGCCCCCGGCTCCGGCGAGCTGCTGGTGTCGGTGCGCCGCCGGGGCGAGGAGGCGCGGCGGGCCGCCCACAGCGGTTCGCTCGAAGTACTGATCGGCTACGACCTGCGCTTCTGGCGGGAGCTGAGCGGGCTGGTCGCCAACACCTACATCTCCGAGTTCCTGCACCGCATCCGCGTGCAGTGCTGGGTCTTCGCCGTCCCTCACCTCCAGCGCGAGCCGCGGCTGCGGGGGACGCTGTGGGACGGGCACAGCGATCTGGTGGACGCCGTGACGCTGGCGGACGCCGACGCGGTACGCCGCATAGTGCAGGACTACAACCAGCACCAGCTGGACTGGGCCGCCCGCATCTAGGGCCTGTCCGGGCCCCTTCCGTGCCCAGGTTCTGCGCACCCCTTCGCTGAGCGTGTCCGGCCCACTACGCTGGCCCGAGCGGCGACAACGACTGATCGGAGGCCGCGTGGCTTGTGACCTGTGGCTGGTACCCCTTGTCGATGTGCTGTGCCACAGCCCCGACAACCCCTTCGCGGAAGAGATCGCCTCGTACGACAAGGCGCTGGGCGCGGCCGGACTGCCGTCCGTGCCCGTGTTCGCGTACATGCCCGGGCTGAGCGGGGACGTCGCCCCGGTCGCCGGCTTCGACTACGACGCCCTGCATTTCCTGAGGCGGGCGTACCTCCTGCAGCTCTGCGGGCTGCCGGTGACCCCGGTGGACGAGCTGGGCGGGGACTACGACCAGCTGCTGGAGATGTTCGAGCCCACGGCGCAGCAGTCACACCTGGTGTGGCACTACGACCACGCGGGGGCGTACGTCCCGGTGGACTTCGCGGCGCCGCTGGCGAACGAGGAGCTGCTCGCCGGGGGCGGTCCCCTGGGGTCCGCGCAGGGCTTGCTGCGGGAGCTGCTGTTCGTCGCCCCCGCCATCGGGATAGACCCGGGGAACCCGCCCGCGGCGCCGGCTCCGCCCGGGAGACCGACGCTGCTGGAGGAGCCGGCGGGGCCGATTCCCTACGACGACAGTCCCTTCGCGCGTGAGCGGCACGTCTGGCTCGGGCTGCACGCCGCTGCGACGCGGAGCCTCGGGCAAGGCTCGATGATCATCTTCAGCTGACGCGGCCGGCGGGTCGGTGGCGGGGCTGGCGGGGCCGGCGGGTGGCTGGGGACGTCCCCCTGCCCGGACTCCGCCCCGGCTCGAACCTCACTCGCCGACAGGCTGGAGCGGCACCGGTCTGAGACGGCCCCGCGGGGCGTCAGCGGGGCTGTTCCGGAGGGCGCTGGCGGGGCATGTTCGGGCGGGTGCCCGGGGGCAGGGGGAAGCGGGCCGGGGGGACGTACGCGTCGGGGCGGGTCCCGGAGGCGCCCAGGGACTGCATTACCAGCGGTGCGGGCCCGGACCGGAACTCCACCATCCAGTCCGCCGTCTCCGAGCGCACCAGCTCCGTGATGTCCTCCGAGAAGCGGCGCAGCACGGTCAGGCACCGCTCGGCGGCCTCGCTGGCCGTGCCCTCGGTGGGGCCGAGCACCTCCCGTACGTTCTCCGACGCCCAGTCGAACTGGAGGGTCAGGAGCCGCCGCTGCACCGCCTGGGCCGTGGCCACGTCGCGCATCCACCCGGACGTCAGCCCGAAGAACCGGTCGCAGGCCAGTGCGGCCGCGCCCAGCAGCAGCGCGAGGTACCCGTACGTGGACGCGCCCGGCAGCGAGCCCGTCAGCTCCAGCAGCGGCATCGAGGCGCCCGTGACGGCGCCCACGGCCGCCCCGGCGCGCAGCACACGCGCACCGCGCCGCTTCCACGCGCGGTCGGACAGGTACCACGCGGCGGTGCGCAGCGCATCGGCTTCGACCCGCCGGTAGAGCTCGTCGAGCCGCTCGGCGGGCTCGCCCCAGTCCCCGAGGGGGAACGGCCGGCCGGTCAGATCGCCCGCCGCCATCGGTCCGCCGCCTTCCTCCCGGGGATCCCGGGGTGGCCCCTCGGGCTGCATCTCCGGCTGGCTCACCCGGCACTCCCTCTGCCTGCGCTGACGTGTGGTGGTGCGCGTGTGCGCAATGATGCGCATGCTCTTCCTACCTTCGAATGACGCGCGATGGGCGACGATTCCCGGGATTTCCGCCCGCAAGGAGGTCTCCATCAGGTACGCGTACGCCTCGTCTCTCACTCGAAAGAGTTGGTCCTCTCGGCGTAGGGCGCGGCGCCCGGGGAGCACGTAGGCTCGGATTGACCAAGCGTTCCGAAGGTCTCGATCGTATCGACGTATGGAGTGAGTGCCCTGTGATTCCCGGTGGTGGCCAGCCCAACATGCAGCAGCTACTCCAGCAGGCCCAGAAGATGCAGCAGGATCTCGCGGCTGCGCAGGAGGAGCTCGCCCGGACCGAGGTCGAAGGTCAGGCCGGCGGCGGTCTGGTCAAGGCGACCGTCACCGGGTCCGGTGAGCTGCTCGCACTGGTGATCGACCCGAAGGCCGTGGACCCCGAGGACACGGAGACGCTCGCCGACCTGGTGGTCGCGGCGGTCCAGGCGGCCGGCGAGAACGCCCAGGCGCTCCAGCAGCAGAAGCTGGGCCCCCTGGCCCAGGGCCTGGGCGGCGGCAGCGGCATCCCCGGCCTCCCGTTCTAGTCCACCCGTAGACCGGGCCGGCTCCGGCCGGCCCGACCGAAAACGAAAGAAGGCAGTCCGTTGTACGAAGGCGTGGTTCAGGACCTGATCGACGAACTGGGCAGGCTGCCCGGCGTCGGGCCCAAGAGCGCGCAGCGGATCGCCTTCCACATCCTGCAGGCCGAACCCACCGACGTCCGCCGCCTCGCGCACGCGCTGCTGGAGGTCAAGGACAAGGTCCGGTTCTGCGCGGTGTGCGGGAACGTGGCGCAGGAGGAGCGGTGCGGCATCTGCCGGGACCCGCGCCGGGACACCACGGTCATCTGTGTGGTCGAGGAGCCCAAGGACGTCGTCGCGATCGAGCGGACCCGCGAGTTCCGGGGCAAGTACCACGTCCTCGGCGGCGCGATCAGCCCGATCGAGGGCGTCGGCCCGGACGACCTGCGCATCCGTGAGCTGCTGGCGCGCCTGGCGGACGGCGAGGTGACCGAGCTGATCCTCGCCACCGACCCGAACCTGGAGGGCGAGGCGACCGCCACCTACCTCGCCCGCATGATCAAACCCATGGGCCTGAAGGTCACCCGCCTGGCCAGCGGGCTCCCCGTCGGGGGAGATCTGGAGTACGCGGACGAGGTCACGCTCGGGCGGGCCTTTGAAGGAAGGCGACTTCTCGATGTCTGACGCAACGCTGCACGCCCTCGGCCAGGATCCGGACGACTTCGCCGCCTCGATCGCGGACCAGATCGAGTCGTTCATCGTTGCGGTCACCGAGGTGGCCAAGGGCGAGGACCCGGACAGTGCCGTTCCGTTCCTCCTGCTGGAGGTCTCGCAGCTGCTGCTCGCGGGCGGCCGGCTCGGCGCGTACCAGGACGTGCTGCCCGACGAGCGCTACGAGCCCGATCTCGGCCCGGAGCCGGACGTGGACGACCTGCGCGAGCGCTTCGCGATCATGCTGGAGCCGGTCGACGTCTACTCCGAGGTCTTCGACCCGTACGAGCCGCGCAAGGCCCCGGTCGCGCACCGGATCTCCGACGATCTGGCCGAAGTGGTCGCCGACCTGCGGCACGGTCTCATCCACCACCAGTCGGGCCGCATCACCGAGGCGCTGTGGTGGTGGCAGTTCTCGTACTTCACCAACTGGGGCCCGACGGCCTCGGCCACCCTGCGCGCCCTCCAGTCGCTGATCGCCCACGTACGCCTGGACCAGCCGCTGGCGGCACTCGACGGCCTGGACACCGACGAGGACCTGGCCGAGGACGACCTCGCTGAGCAGGCCGGACGGGTGATGGCCGAGGAGCTCGGCGGCCTGGGCCGGAAGTGATCGTCCGGCGGCGGAACCCATTCTTTGATCTTTTCGTCTCATGATGCGGTACGAAGCGGTCGGATCGCGGGCGCTCGTTAGACTGCACCAGCAATGAGACGGACTGAGCGAGGAGCGCACGTGGGCCTTGTCGTGCAGAAGTACGGAGGCTCCTCCGTAGCCGATGCCGAGGGCATCAAGCGCGTCGCCAAGCGGATCGTGGATGCCAAGAAGAACGGCCACCAGGTCGTCGTCGTGGTATCCGCGATGGGCGACACGACGGACGAGCTGATCGATCTCGCCGAGCAGGTATCCCCGATGCCTGCCGGGCGGGAATTCGACATGCTGCTGACCGCCGGAGAGCGGATCTCCATGGCCCTGCTGGCCATGGCGATCAAAAACCTGGGCCACGAGGCCCAGTCGTTCACCGGCAGCCAGGCAGGCGTGATCACCGACTCGGTCCACAACAAAGCGCGCATCATCGATGTCACGCCGGGCCGAATCCGCACCGCGCTGGACGAGGGCAACATCGCCATCGTCGCCGGCTTCCAGGGTGTGTCCGCGGACTCCAAGGACATCACCACTCTCGGTCGCGGCGGCTCGGACACGACCGCCGTCGCGCTCGCCGCGGCGCTGGACGCCGAGGTCTGCGAGATCTACACCGACGTCGACGGCGTCTTCACCGCGGACCCCCGCGTCGTGAAGAAGGCCAAGAAGCTCGACTGGATCTCCTCCGAGGACATGCTGGAGCTCGCCGCCTCCGGTTCCAAGGTGCTGCTGCACCGCTGTGTCGAGTACGCACGCCGATACAACATCCCGATCCACGTCCGCTCGTCCTTCTCGGGGCTGCCGGGCACGTGGGTCAGCAACGAGAATCCGCAAGGGGACGAGCAGGTGGAGCACGCCATCATCTCCGGAGTCGCTCACGACGTCTCCGAAGCCAAGATCACGGTCGTCGGCGTCCCGGACAAGCCGGGTGAGGCCGCGGCGATCTTCCGCGCCATCGCGGACGCCGAGATCAACATCGACATGATCGTGCAGAACGTCTCTGCGGCCGCGACGGGCCTCACCGACATCTCCTTCACGCTCCCGAAGACCGAGGGCCACAAGGCCATCGAAGCCCTGGAGAAGGCGAAGGGCGCGATCGGCTTCGAGTCCCTGCGCTACGACGACCAGATCGGCAAGATCTCCCTGGTCGGCGCCGGCATGAAGACGAACCCGGGCGTCACCGCCTCCTTCTTCCAGGCGCTGTCCGACGCGGGGGTCAACATCGAGCTGATCTCCACCTCCGAGATCCGCATCTCGGTCGTGACCCGCCAGGACGACGTCAACGAGGCCGTCCGCGCCGTGCACACGGCCTTCGGCCTCGACTCCGACAGCGACGAGGCCGTCGTCTACGGAGGCACCGGACGATGACCCGCACCCGGTCGTCCGCCCCGGCACTCGCCGTGGTCGGGGCGACCGGAGCAGTCGGTTCGGTCCTGCTCCAGATCCTGTCCCAGCGGGCTGACGTCTGGGGCGACATACGCCTGATCGCCTCCGCGCGTTCGGCCGGCCGCATGCTGGCCGTTCGCGGGGAGGAGAGCGAGGTGCTCGCCCTCACCGAGGACGCCTTCGACGGCCTCGGGCCGGGCGACATCGCCCTCTTCCTGACCCCGGCCGAGGTCTCGGCCCGTTGGGCTCCCGTCGTCACCGCGCGCGGCGCGGTCGTCGTCGACCAGTCCGCCGCCTTCCGGGACGACCCGAAGGTCCCCCTGGTGGTGCCCGAGGTCAACGGGCACGCCGTACGGATCCGGCCGCGCGGGATCGTCGCCGGCCCGGACTGCGTGACCGCCGCCATGATTGCGGCCCTCGGCGCCCTGCACGCCGAGTACTCCCTCTCCGAGCTGGTGGTGTCCTCGTACCAGGCCGCCAGCGCCGCCGGCCGGGCCGGCTCCGAGGCGCTGCGCCGCCAGCTGTCCCTGGTGGCGGGGACCTCGCTGGGGGAGCAGACCGGTGACGTACGCCGTGCCGTGGGCGAGGACACCGGCCCCTTCGCGGCTCCGCTCGCCCTCAACGTCGTGCCCTGGTCCGGAGAGCTGCGGACGGACGGCTGGTCCTCGCACGAGCTGGCGGTACGGAGCGAGACGCGCCGGATCCTGCAGCTGGAGCAGCTGCCGGTGTCGGTGACCTGTGTGCAGGTGCCGGTGCTGACCGGCCACTCGCTGACCGTGCGGGCCCGGTTCGAGCGCGAGGCGCAGGCGCCGCGCGCCCGGGAGATCCTGGAGGCCGCGCCCGGCGTGGTGCTCGTGGACGACCCCGCGGTGGGCGAGTTCCCCACCCCCGTGGACGCCGCCGGGACGGATCCGGCCTGGGTGGGGCGGGTGCGGGCCTCGCTCGACGACCCGTACGCCCTGGAGTTCTTCGTGTGCGCCGACAATCTCCGCAAGGGTGCGGCCCTGAATGCCACGCAGATCGCGGAACTGATCGCGGGTGAATTTGCGTAATTCGCTTTGTAGGATCGGTCCTGATCCCTTGATCAAGGTGATGGCCCGACTGCCGTCTCGATAAGACGGGGCAATCGGGAAGAGCGGGTACGCATGAGGGCAAGAGGGATTTTGCTGATGAGGCTGCCTCGCGCGTACAACCCTGACGGGGGGACGCGTGTCCTACAGGCGTGGCAGAGGCACTGCTGGAGTTGGCCGTCCTACCGGCGCATACCGGGATCATCCCGTCGCGCCGGGGCTTCCGTGTACCCGGCGGCGGTCTTCCCGTGATCCTGCCCGTCCCGCCGGCGGGGCCTGCAGAGGCGCCCGCACGGACCTCCGTACCGATCCGGGGCGGCCTCGTGCCCGCACCGCGCGACAGCGCTGAGGCGGACGGGAGCGGCAAGAGCGAGACGGCCGAGGTGGTGGCGGGCACCACCGTCGACCACCTCACGGCGACCTACCAGGCGCACTACCGCTCGCTCCTGGGCCTGGCCGCACTGCTCCTCGACGACACCGCCTCCTGCGAGGACGTGGTCCAGGAGGCGTTCATCCGGGTGCACTCGGCCCGTAACCGGGTCCGCGACCGGGAGAAGACCCTGGCGTACCTGCGCCAGACCGTCGTGAACCTCTCGCGCTCCGCCCTGCGCCGGCGCATCCTCGGCCTCAAGCTGCTGTCGAAGCCGATGCCGGACATGGCGAGCGCCGAGGAGGGCGCGTACGACCAGCTGGAGCGGGACGACCTGATCAAGGCGATGCGCGGGCTCCAGCGCCGCCAGCGCGAGGTGCTGGTGCTGCGCTACTTCGCGGACATGACGGAAGCCCAGGTCGCCGAGACGCTCGGGGTGTCGCTCGGCTCGGTGAAGGCGTACGGATCGCGGGGCATTGCCGCGCTGCGGGTGGCGATGGAGGCTGCGCAGTCATGACGGACGACCACACCCAGCCGGGCGGAGCGGGCGGCGAAGAGGCACTGCGGAGCCTGCTGCGCGGGGCCGTCGAGGGCCTGCAGCCCTCCGCGGACGCGCTGGAACGCCTGAGGTACGCCGTGCCCGCACGCCAGGTCCGCAGGAGACGCCAGGCCGTCCTCGGCGCCGCCGTGGCGGCGCTGCTCGCCGGGACCGGGATCCCGGCCGTGCTGCACCTGGCGGGCGGCGAGAGCGCGTCCGCCGACCGACCGGCCGTGGCCGGCCACGGTGCGCACTCCGGCGACAAGCCGGGGGGCGCCTCCGAGCCTCATCAGAACGGACACGGAGCCCACCCGAAGTCCACCCACTCCCTCGGCAACGCCCCGGCCGTGGGCGGCGCCACCGGGGAACCGGACGCCACGGGGGGAGGTTCCCCGGCCGGCGGTGTGACGGCGGGCCCCTCGGGCACCGGCACCTCGGGCGGAACCCTCGGCTCCGTCGGCTCGGTGGCGGGTTCGGGCCCGATGCCACCGTTGGCACCGCCGGGGAGCGTGCCCGGGTGCGGTGCGGACCAGCTGCTGGTGGTGGGTTCGTCCCGGGCGCCGGAGGCCGACGGCAGGGTGTACGGCAGCTTCAGGGTCACCAACGTCTCGGCGCACGGCTGCGCCGTCACCGGCCAGGACACCGTGGCGGCCTCGGCGGCCGGCACCCCCGGAACGGGGTCCGCGGTCGCCGTGGTGGGACACAAGCCGGGGGATCCCGCGACCGGGCTGCTGCCCGATCCGTCGTCGGCGGCGCCGGCCCTGGTCCTCACGCCGAACACTTCGTACGAGGTCCGCTTCGCGTGGGTGCCGTCCGGGGAGGCCTGTGCGACGACGAAGCCGGACGCGGGCGGGAATCCGCCGCAGGGCGACTCCGCGGGCACCTCGGGCGGCACCGGGAATCAGGCGGCCTCCGACCCGACGACGGGCGCACCCCCGGTTCCGGCCGGCGTCGCGGTGTCCCACGTTCCTCAGGCGGGTGCGGCGACCACGCAGACGACGATCCCCGAGGTCTGCGGCGGCACGGTCTACCGGACGGGTGCGATCCCGACGGACTAGTCCGCCGGATCAGTCCGCCGGATCAGCCCGCCCACCTGCCCGTCGGATCCGCTGCGGGGGATCAGTCCGCCGGGACCGGCTGCGGTTCGGGGTCGAGCAGGCCCGCCTCGGCGTCGCGGAGGGTCTCCACCTCACGCCGGTAGAGCCGGAACCACATGAAGAGGACGAAGGCGGCGAAGACGAACCACTCGCCGGTGTAACCGAGGTTCTGGAATGCCTTCAGATCCAGCCCGGTGTTGTTCGGCGCCTGAGCCGGCACCGGAACCATCCCGTCCGCCGGGGTCTGCACGGTCAGCCAGGCGTCGTACAGGTCGTACGGGACGATGTTGACCAGCGAGGCCGCCCCGATGACCCCGAGCTGCCCGGCGGGCAGGCCGCCCTGGGAGTGGACCCCCTTCGTGCCGGAGTTCTCCGAGGACTGCAGGGCCCCGGTGACCTCGACGCGGCCGGTCGGCGGGGCCGGCGCCCTGGCCGGGTCCGCCGCTCCCGGCAGCCAGCCCCGGACCACCGGGACGGCCTTGCCGGAGTCGGTCTTCAGCAGGGTCAGAACGTAGAAGCCGGTGGCGCCGTCGAGCCTGCGCTCGGGCACCAGCAGCTGGTCACCGTACTCACCGGCCGCGGAGGCCAGCCGTCCGGAGGTCTTCCTGTCGACCGGCAGCAGCGAGTCCAGGGGCGCGGCCACCTGGTCGGCGGGCCGCTCGGCGTTCGCCTCCCGGTGGCTGTCCACGCGGTCCTCGAAGCGGTCGAGCTGCCAGGTCCCCATGAACAGGCAGAAGGGGACGGCGAGCGCGACGAAGACGTTGATCCCCCACCAGCGCGGGGTAAGGAGAAACCGGTGCACCCCACCACCGTACGGGGGGTGCACCGGTGGCCGTCCCGCAGGGTCAGACGGGCAGGTGCTTCAACGCGAACTCCAGCTCCATCCGGACCTGCTTGATGCGTTCCTCCACCACCAGCGAGCCGTGACCGGCGTCGTACCGGTACACCTCGTGGACCGCGCCGCGCGCGGCGAGCCGGTCCACGTAGTTGTCGATCTGGCGGATCGGGCAGCGCGGGTCGTTGACGCCCGCCGCGATGTGCACGGGGGCCGACACCCGGTCCACGTACGTCAGGGGCGAGGACGCCGCGAAGCGGTCCGGGACCTCCTCCGGCGTCCCGCCGAAGAGGGTGCGGTCCAGGGCCTTCAGCGCCTCCATCTCGTCGTGGTAGGCCGTGACGTAGTCCGCGACCGGTACGGCCGCCAGGCCCACGGCCCAGGCGTCCGGTTCGGTGCCCAGGCCCAGCAGCGTCAGGTACCCGCCCCAGGAGCCGCCCGAAAGGACCAGGCGCGCCGGGTCGGCGAGGCCGGTGGAGACCGCCCACTCCCGGACCGCCGCGATGTCTTCCAGCTCGATCAGGCCGACCCGGTGCTTGAGGGCGTCCGTCCACGCCCGGCCGTAGCCCGTGGAGCCGCGGTAGTTGACCCGCACGACCGCGAAGCCGTGGTCCAGCCAGGCCGCCGGGGTCGCCGCGAAGGCGTCGCTGTCGTGCCAGGTGGGGCCGCCGTGGATCTCGAAGATCGTCGGGAAGGGGCCGTCGCCGCGGCCCGCGGGCCGCTGCGCGAGAGCGTGGATCCGCCCGCCCGGGCCCTCGACCCACACGTCCTCCACCGGCAGCGAGCCGGGCGCCCGGAAGCCGGGCGGGTCCAGGACGATCCCGCCCGCCGTGGACCGCACCGACGAGGGCTCGGCGGCCGAGGACCACAGGTACTCCACCGTCCCGTCGGGCCGCGCGGTGGCCCCCGACACCGTTCCCGGCGGCGTGTCGACGCGTACGAGCTCCCGCGCGGCCAGGTCGTAGCGCCACAGCTCGCTGCGCGCCTGGTAGCTGTGCGCGACCAGGAGCGCGGAACCGTCCGGGTACCACTCGGCGCTGACGTCTCCCGGCAGGTCGATCGCGAGGTCCTCCTCGGCGCCGGAGGCCACGTCCCACACCATCGGCTCCCAGCGACCGCGCCGCTGGTGGCCGACGAGGAGCCGGGTGTCGCCCGCGACGGGCGCGAAGCCGAGGACCTCCAGGCCGAGCTCCTCGGTGGCGCCCCGGGAGTCGTCCAGCTCGGCGACCGTGGTCCCGTCGAGGGTCACCACGCGCAGGGCGCAGTGCATCGCGTCACCGTGCTCGGTGTGCTCGACGGCCACGAGGGTCCCGTCGCGGGACAGGTCGCCGACGCCGGCCGACTCCCGGTGCCGGTAGATCACGGTGGGCGCGGAGCCGTCCGGCCGGACCACGTGGATCGTCGAGCCGCCCTCGTCGGTGGAGCGCCCGACGACGGCCGTCCCGTCGCGGCCGATGGCCAGCCCGGCGGGGTACGAGGGCTCCAGGCCGGGGGTCGCCGGTTCGTCGGGGCCGCCCCCGAAGGGCTGGCGCACCCAGGTGCCGAACTCGTCGCCGTCCGTGTCGGAGAACCACCAGATCCACTCGCCGTCGGGGGAGAGGGCGCCGTCGGTGGTGCCGTTGGGGCGGTCGGTGGCCTGCCGCTGCGCGCCGGTGTTCCGGTCCCAGGCGTAGAGCTCGAACGTTCCGGTCGCGTTGGAGACGAAGAGAGAACGGTCCGGTGCGTCCTCGGCCCAGTCGGGGAGCCCGACGCGCGGTGCCCGGAACCGCTTCTCCCACTCGGGCGTCTCGGGGGTGATCTCGCTGTCGCTGGTCATGCGCCCCATTGTGGCCGCAGCGGTCCCCCGGATGCCGACTGCTCCGAACGGGCGCACAGTGGAACCCGTAGCCCAAGGAGGAAAGATCATGGCCAAGAAGGCCCGTACCGGCCACCACAGCCACCAGGACTCCGAGCGTGCCCTGGCGAAGAACACGGCCGCCGAGGCCCGCGCCAAGGCCGCCGCCCGGGACGGGATGTCATCCGCCGCGAAGACGCGCGGCATGCAGCAGAAGGCCCAGGCGAAGCGCGGCTGAGTCCGTAGGCTGGCGCCATGCGGATGATCGTCCGGGGCGCCCGGCTGCTCCACACCTCCGGCCTGTCCGACGTCGAGGTCGCGGAGGACGGCCGCATCGCGCGGGTGATCCCGTACGACGACCAGAAGGAACCCCCCGCCACCGGGCTCCTCGTCGAGGCCCACGGCGACCTGCTCACCGCCCCCTTCGTCGAGCCGCACATCCACCTCGACACGGCGCTGACCGCCGGAGAGCCGCGCCCCAACGCCTCCGGCACGCTGTGGGAGGGCATCGCCTGCTGGAGCGAGCGCAAACGGACCCTGACCCGCGAGGACGTGATCGCGCGGGCGAGCGAGGTGCTGCGCTGGCAGGCCGCCCAGGGGGTGCTGCACGTGCGCACGCACTGCGACATCACCGACCCGGCCCTGACCGCGCTCGACGCGCTGCTCGAAGTGCGCGACCGGGTGCGGGACGTCATGACCCTGCAGATCGTGGCCTTCCCGCAGGAGGGCATCGTCTCCTTCCCCGACGGCGAGGCGCTGCTGCGCGAGGCGGTCGCCCGCGGAGCGGACGTCGTGGGCGCGATCCCGCACTTCGAGGACACTCGCGAGGACGGCGTGGCCTCGCTGCGGACGGCCTTCGCACTCGCCGAGGAGCACGGCCTGCGGGTGGACGCGCACTGCGACGAGATCGACGACGAGCAGTCCCGTTTCGTGGAGGTGCTGGCCACGCTGGCCCTGCGCTCGGGCCTGCGCGAGCGCGCCACGGCCTCGCACACGACGGCCATGGGCTCCTACAACGGCGCGTACAGCTTCAAGCTCCAGCGGCTGCTGTCCCGTTCCGGCATCAACCTGGTCGCCAACCCCTTCGCCAACCTCAACCTCCAGGGCCGCTTCGACGCGTATCCCAAGCGGCGCGGCCTCACCCAGGTCAAGGAGATGCTGGCGGCCGGGGTCAACGTGGCCTTCGGCCACGACGACGTGATGGACCCCTGGAACGCCCTGGGCACCGCCAATCCGCTCCAGACCGCCCTCGTCGGGCTGTACGCGGCCCAGCTGACCGGGGCGCAGGACATCCCCACCGCCTTCTCGATGGTGACGGACCGTGCGGCCCGCGTGCTGGGCCTTTCCGAGGCGGAGTACGGCATCACCGCGGGCGCCCCCGCCTCCTTCGTCCTCCTCCCGGCCCCGTCGCCCGAAGAGGCGATCCGCCGCCAGGTCCGGCCCCGGTACGTCGTCTCGCGCGGCTCGGTCCTCGCCGAGACGCCGCCCGCCCCGACCCGGCTGTCCTGGCCGGGGGAGCCCCCGTCGCAGGTGGACTTCGCCCGCCGCCTACGCTGACGCCCCATGACGTGGACGCTTGACACCAACTCAGCCCGGGCCGCTCTGGAGATCGCGTCGGAGTATGCGGACACGGCGCTGCTGAACCACTCCGTCCGCTCCTATGCCTTCGGAGCGCGGTACGCGGCCGACCACGGCCTGGAGTACGACGCTGAACTCCTCTACGTATCGGCCCTGCTGCACGATCTGGGCCTGACCGCGCCGTTCGACAGCCACACCCTGCCCTTCGAGGAGGCGGGCGGCCACGTCGCCCGCGTGCTGACGGCGGGCCTGGGCTGGCCGACGGCCCGCCGGGCCCGCGCCGCAGAGGTGATCGTGCTGCACATGCGGGACGACGTGAGCGCGGACGAGGACGTGGAGAGCCACCTCCTGCAGGTCGGCACGAGCGCCGACGTCTCGGGCCTGCGCGTGGCCGCGTTCGATCCGTCCTTCACGGCCGGCCTCCTCGCCGCGCACCCGCGGGGCACCTTCGGCGCCGACTTCCTCGCTCGTGTCGAGGACCAGGCGGCCCGCAAGCCCGACTGCGCGGCGGCCGCGTACGTCGCGGGCGGGGCGGCCGGCCGCATCGCCGCCAATCCCCTGGAGCGGATGTAGGAGGGGCCGCGCCTCAAGCGGTCCGGCCCGGTGCTCGCTGCGGGACGGCGCCCACGAACGGGCCGGGCCGCCGCCGCACGCGGAGCGGACCGTACGGCCACCCCGGAGGTCACCCACATCCGCCACCGCGTCGGATAGCGTGCCCGCATGTCGTGGGACGAGGACGGAACACCGCACCCGCTCGCACTGCGCCGCACCGGCCGCAGCGAACTGGAGCCGGACCGGCTGCCCGAGATCAGGGAGCTGGAGGTGCTCGGCTGGGAGCCCGCGCCCGAGGGCCTGCGCTGGGTGTTCCTCCCGTACGTCTGGCCCCCGGCGGCCCGGACGTGGATCCCCGACCGCTCCACCCACTGGGCGGTGGACACCGCGCTCGACGGCCACGGCCACGTCACCGGGGTCGAGTGCGCCCCCCTTCCCGGGCCCGATCTCCGCGACCTCGACCGGGAGGCCGACGCGGCCCTCGCCGGCCTCGGCCTCCCGCCCCGGCCGCCCGGCCGCCTCTGGCTGCTCCGCCCCGTCGGCCCTTTCGCCACCGTCGGCGCGGTCCTCGACCACCTCGACACCGTGGCCGCCGAACGCGCCGTGGAGGCCCGGCCCTCCACGGCCTTCCTCACCCTGGCCCGCGCCGAGCTCGCCGAACTCGCCGCACTGCACTCGGACGGCGGCTGAGACACGTCCCAGGCCTCCCGGCGCTCTCGTGGCTACCCTGGTCATGGGGGGTCACGCGGGAGGCGAACCCATGAGCCGGCGCCATCACTTCCACATCGACCACGGCGGGCACTCGGTCAGCGCCACGGTCCAGACCGGGCACAAGGCCGTCGTCGAGGTGCTCGTCGACGGCAAGGAGACGGGCTACGCCACGACACACCACGATCACCCCGTGACCGTGCGCGTCGAGCTGCCGACGGATCCCCCGACGCAGGTGTCCGTCCGCGCGACGCCCGGCCCGGGTGTGCCCCGCTGCATCTTCGAGGCGCCGGCCGTCGAGCCGCACATCATGTCACCACGCCCCTACTGAGGGTCGGCCTGGCGGCCCGGCCGGGCCCGGTGGGAGCGCGGCCGCACGCGAGGGGCGCCCCGGCACGTGTCACCCTGGTCCCCGACGTCGAAACCTGTCATGGAGGCGTCAGGATCGGGGGAAACCATGGCCGAGGGGACGGCTCCGGCAGATCATCTGGCGGGGTACGCCGACATCCTGCTCGACGCCTGCGCCACAGGACGCCGGCTCACGCGCGCCGAGCTGGACTCGCGCAGGGCGCAGGGCATGCGGGCGGCGGAGGCGGGGTTCGCCCTGCGCGGGCTCGTCCGGGCCCACCTGGCCGGGGCGCGGGAGGTGCATCCGCGGTTGCCGGCCGGGGCGGTGGAACCGCTGCTGGCGGCGGTGGAGCAGGCGGTGGACGCCTTCGCAGAGGGTTACGAGCGCTCGCAGCACCAGGCCGTCCGCCAAGAGGAGGCCGCACGGCGCGAGTTCATCGACGACCTCCTGTACGGGCGCAGTGACCTGGGCCGGCTGGCGGAGCGGGCCGTGCGGTTCGGTCTGCGGCTTTCACAGGCCCATGCGGTCGCGGTGGCCCAGGGCCGCGAGCCGTACGGCGACGGCTACCCGGTGGCCCGCGGGATCGAGGAGACCGTGCTGGCCCGGTTCGGCAAGCGGCAGATCCTGCTGACCACGAAGGACGGCCGGCTGGTCTGCGTCGCCCCCGGCGAACAGCCCGAGGTCCTGGACTACTTCGCCAAGCAGGCGTACGCCGCCACCGACGGCGGCCGCGTCGCCATCGGCCGCTCCCACCAGGGACCCGGCGGGGTCGTCCACTCGTACGAGGAAGCCCTCAACGCCCTCGAACTCGCCGACCGGATGGGGCTGGAGGGACCGGTGCTGCACGCTGCCGACCTGCTCGTCTACCCGGTCCTGACGCGAGACCGGCAGGCCATGGCCGACCTGGTGGAGAGCGTCCTCGGCCCGCTGCGGGGGGCCCGCGGCGGTGCCCAGCCCCTCATCGAAACCCTGACCGCGTACTTCGACAGCGGCTGCGTGGCGACCGAGGCCGCGCGGCGGCTGTCGCTGAGCGTGCGGGCGCTGACGTACCGGCTGGAGCGCATCCAGGGCCTGACCGGAGCCGACCCGGCCGATCCCCGGCACCGCTACAGCCTGCAGACCGCGGTGATCGGCGCCCGGCTGCTGGACTGGCCGGGTGACACCGGGGCCTGAGCCCGGGCCTCCGGTCCTTCCGGCCGTGCGTTAAAGAAGCGTAAAGACTGCCGGGCACAGGCAATGCGCACGACCGCGTCGCGGTGGCACGATCCCCGCATCCGGGTGGAAACGCCGGCGGAGGGGGGAAGGTGCTCGTGGGCTTGTTTCTCGGTCTCGGCATGGCGGGGATCGCGCTGCTCGTCGCCTCGCTGGTGTTCGACGGAATCCTTGAGGGCGTCTTCGACGGCGCCCTGAACGGGCTGTTCGACGGCTGGCTGTCGCTCCCGGTCGTCGCCGGCTTCGTCTCGATGCTCGGTTTCACGGGGGCGATCGTGCTCGGGACCACCGAACTCGGGCCGGGAGCGGCCATCGCCGCCGGAGCCCTCGCGGGAGCGGGCGCCGGCTGGCTCACCTGGCGGCTGAGCCGGGCCCTCCTACGGGATCACAGCGGAGCCGCGCCGCGCCAGGACGATCTCGTGGGATCGGCCGGGACGGTGGTCACGGCAATTCCGCCCTGCGGCTACGGCGAGGTGCTCCTGCGCCTGGCCGGGCAGCCGGTCAAGTACGCGGCGACCGCCGACGGCCCGCTGGCGCGAGGCGCCGAGGTATGGGTCACGGCTGCGCCTTCGTCCACCTCGGTCAGCGTGCGGGCCGTCGAGCACTGACGGTCCCTCCTCCACCTGCCCCTTCATCCACCACCGATCTGCCCCCAGAGGGAGGCAGGGGGGATTGATCATGAACCCAGTCGTCATCGCGGTCGTGGGAGTCGTCGTACTCCTCGTCCTGCTCGCCCTGGTCGTCGTCACCCGCTACAAGGTCGCCGGGCCCAGCGAGGCGTTCATCATCACCGGCCGCCGCGGGAAGAGCTCCACCGACCCCGAAACCGGACGGATATCGACCGACAACAGCGGCCAGAAGGTCGTGGTCGGCGGCGGCGTGTTCGTCGTCCCCTTCGTCCAGCAGCGGTACAGCCTCGACCTCTCCAGCCGGCACATCCCGGTCGCCGTCCGCGGCGCGGTCACCCTGCGCGGCATCAAGGCCAACCTGGAGGGCGTCGCGATCGTCAAGGTCGGCGGCACCGAGGACGCCATCCGCGCCGCCGCTCAGCGCTTCCTCCAGCAGCAGGACGGCATCGTCGGCTTCACCCAGGAAGTACTGTCCGGTGCTCTGCGCGCCATCGTCGGACGGATGTCGGTGGAGGACATCATCCGGGACCGCGCCGCGTTCGCCGGCCAGGTCGCCGAGGAGGCCGAGGCCAGCCTGTCGGGCCAGGGCCTGGTCCTGGACGCCTTCCAGATCCAGGACATCACCACCGAGGGCTCCTACCTCGAAGACCTGGGCCGTCCCGAGGCCGCCCGCGCCAAGCAGGAGGCGGACATCGCCGAGGCCAACTCCCGCCGGGTGGCCGAGCAGGCCCGGCTGAAGGCCGAGGAGGAGATCGCCGTCGCCGAGCGGACCCTGTACCTGCGCCAGGCGGAGATCAAGGCCGAGACCGATGCGGCCGCCGCCCAGGCCAACGCGGCAGGCCCGCTCGCCGAGGCCGACCGCCAGCAGCAGATCCTGGCCGAACAGGAGAAGGTAGCCGAGCGCCAGGCCGCCCTGACCGACCGCCAGCTCGACACCCAGGTCCGCAAGCCCGCCGACGCCCGCCGCTACGAGGCCGAACAGGAGGCGGAGGCCAAGCGCGTGGCCCGGGTCAAGCAGGCCGAGGCCGAACGTCTCGCGGCCATCGCCGCCGCCCAGGCCGAGGCCGAGCGGGCCCGGCTCACCGGTGAGGGCGAGAAGCAGCGCCGTTCGGCCCTGGCCGAGGCCGAGGCCATCGAGGGCGCCAAGCGCGGTGAGGCCGAGCGGGCCCGGCGCGCGGCGATCGCGGAGGCGGTGCGCCTCGAAGGCGACGCGGAGGCGGCGGCCATCGCGGCCAAGGGCGCCGCCGAGGCCGAGGCGATGCAGAAGAAGGCCGACGCGTTCGCGAGCTACGGCGACGCGGCGGTGATCCAGATGATGGTCGAGGCACTGCCGCAGGTCGTGGCCAAGGCCGCCGAACCGCTGGCCGCCATCGAGAAGATGACCGTCATCTCCACCGACGGCGCGAGCAAGCTCTCCCGTACCGTCGCCGACAACGTCGCCCAGGGCATGGAACTCCTCGGCGCCACCACCGGCGTCGACCTGGCCCAGCTCCTCAAGGGCCTCACGGCGGCGCAGCCGGACTCCGCACCCGCACCCGCGGCGTCCAACGGGAAGATCGAGATCGCCGGCTAGCCGTCCGCCCCGCCCGGGGGTCCGCAGCGCGGAAGACGCGTGAAGCGGACCCCGGGGCCACTGCCCGGCGGAGCGCATTCGGGCGCGGTCCTCGTCCCCGCCGACGATCCCGCCGACGGTCATCCGCCGCCAGGACCCGCCGCCGGGAACGCAGGAAGGGCCTGATCCGCGATGCGGATCAGGCCCTTGACCTGGTCTTACGAAGGAACCCACGACCTCTTCGTCCCGAATGAGGTCACGTAGAGCCGCTGCCCCCGCCGGTATCCAGTCGCCGAAGCTCAGAGGCTGGGAAAGCGCTGGCTGCCGGGTGTCTGAGAGGCGGCGAAGCCAAGATTTTCTCCCCAATTTCTCCCAGACCCATGAGCGCGCACTCGTCCAGTTCGCGGGGCTTGTAGGCTCCTCGGCCGCCGACGTCGTGGCAGGCGGACGCGGAGTTGGTGGTTCGGCTGAACGGGTGCGAGGTCTCTTCCTATGCTGGGCTTCTTGTCCGTTGATGCGTGGGGGTGTTGTCGTGTTGGTCGAGGGACTGATTGCGGTGGCGGCGGCTGGTGGCGGGGCGATCGTGCAGGCGGCGGGGACGGATGCCTGGGCCGGGATCCGCAGCGGTGTCGCGCGGATCCTTGGTCGGGGCGAGGCAGGGCGGGAGCGTGCCGAGCTTGAGCGGCTCGATCAGACCCGGGCGGAGCTGGAGTCGGCCGGCGACGGAGCCGGGTCGGAACGGGTGCAGACCGTTCTGGTGACCCGCTGGCAGACCCGCCTGGAGATGCTCCTTGAGCAGCTCACGGAGGAAGAGCGGCAGGGGGTGGCTGCTGAGCTGCAGGCCCTTGTCGAGCAGGTTCGGGCTCAGGCCCCGGTACAGAGCACGCACAACGACTTCAGCAACGCGACATTCACGGACAGCCAGGTTCTCGGCAGCGGCACTCAGAACAACACGATCAACCGGTAGCGGTACAGGCGGTGGGCGTGGGGGGGAAGACACCCGGAAAGCGCAAGAGCGCCGGGAAGAAGGACAAGCATCCCAGGCAGGGACAACCATCCGGTAGCAGTTTCGTGGGTGCGTCTTTCGAGCGCAGTCAGGTGCTCGGTAGCGGGACGCAGACCACGAAGATCAACGTGCAGGCGTACGCGGCGGTGCCGACCGCACTGAACTCTCTACCGGGGCTGCCACAGGAGTTCACCGGCCGCGAGGACGAGCTCGCCAAGATCCTGTCCATGCTTGACCCGGGAAGTGGTTCGGGTGCGGCGGTCGGGTCGGTCGCGGGGCTGCCGGGCGTGGGCAAGACCACGCTCGCCCATGCCGTCGGGCATGCCGCACTCGATAAGGGCTGGTTCACCGGAGTTCAGGTGGTGAACCTGCGCGGCTACGACCCGACCCCAGTTTCGCCGGAGGACGCCCTGGAAGCGCTGCTGCGCGCCCTTGGTGTCGCGGCGGCTCACATCCCGCCCACGCTGGACGAGCGGGAGGGGCTCTACCGGTCCCAACTCGACGCTCTGGCAAGGGAGGAGCAGCGGGTTCTGATCCTGGCGGACAACGCCTCGACCTCGGACCAGGTCCGGCCGCTGCTGCCAGCCCGTCACCACGCAGTACTGGTGACCTCACGACACGCCCTGCCCGGGCTCGGCGCCCGCCTGTTCAATCTTCACTCTCTCCAGCCGGATGCCGCTGTCGACCTCCTGCACCAGCGACTGGAGGTCGCCTACCCCGACGACCGGCGGGTCGAGGACGAGCCCGCGGCCGCGGATGAGCTCGCCGCACTCTGCGGCTACCTGCCCCTCGCGCTGCAGATCGCCGCCGCTCTCCTCGCCGACGACCCCGACCAACCGATTTCCGAGCGGGTGCGGATGCTCGCCGATGCTGGCACCCGCCTCGGCGGCCTCGACGACGGCGAACGCAACCTCCGGGCCGTCTTCGACGAATGCCTCACCCGCCTCTCCCATCAGGAGGCTGACCTCTACCGCCTCCTGGGTCTCCACCCCGGCCCGGACATCTCCACCCTCGCCGCCGCGGCCCTCACCGGCCAGCCCGCCGACAAGATCACCCCGCTGCTGCGACAGCTCGTCCGAGCACGCCTGCTCACTCAGAACAGCCAGGCACGCGACCGCTGGTCCATGCATGACCTCCTGCGCGTCCACGCCCAGGAACAGGCTCGCACCAGCATGGACCGTGACCGAGTTCCCCGCCGACGCTACGAACAGGCCCGCACTCGACTCACCGATTACTACGTCCGCCACTCGCAGGCAGCCGACACCCACCTCCGGTCGCCCGGCGAGGTTGTATCGACGTTGTTCGCCGGACGGGAGCAGGCGCTGGCGTGGTTCGACGCCGAGCGCGAGAATCTCCTCGCCTCCATCCACACCCACGCCCGCACCCGGCCGGCTTCAACCCTCGGGTTCGCCCTCGGCCGCTACCTGGGATGGCGACGCCGACTCCAGGACCTGCTGACCGTGCGCGCCCACGCACTCGAAGCCTGCCAGGCACTCGGGGACGCTTTGAATCTGGCCGGCGCCTGGAACAACCTCGGCAACGCACTCAGGGAGCTCCGGCGCGACGCGGAAGCACTCGACGCCCACCAAACCGCCCTCGACCTCTTCCAGCAGACCGGCGACACCAACGGCCAAGCCAGGGCCTGGAACAACCTCGGCGCCGCACTCAGGGAGCTCCAGCGCGACGCGGAAGCACTAGACGCCTGCCAAACCGCTCTCGACCTCTTCCAGGAGACCGGCGACACCAACGGCCAAGCCGGCGCCTGGAACAGCCTCGGCAACGCACTCAGAAAGCTCATGCGCCACGCGGAAGCACTCGACGCCTGCCAAACCGCTCTCGACCTCTTCCAGGAGACCGGCGACACCAACGGCCAAGCCAGGGCCTGGACCAGCCTCGGCACCACACTCGGAGGGCTCCGGCGCCACACCGAAGCACTCGACGCCTGCCAAACCGCCCTCGACCTCTTCCAGCAGACGGGCGACACCAACGGCCAAGCCAGGGCCTGGAACAGCCTCGGCACCACACTCGGAGGGCTCCGACGCCAC
>NZ_JBSGZI010000015.1:0-38656 GCF_053610945.1 Streptomyces sp. NPDC054849 | reverse complement strand
ACACCGAAGCACTCGACGCCTGCCAAACCGCCCTCGACCTCTTCCAGCAGACCGGCGACACCAACGGCCAAGCCAGGGCCTGGAACAGCCTCGGCACCACACTCGGAGGGCTCCGACGCCACACCGAAGCACTCGACGCCTGCCAAACCGCCCTCGACCTCTTCCAGCAGACCGGCGACACCAACGGCCAAGCCAGGGCCTGGAACAGCCTCGGCAACGCACTCAGGGAGCTCCGGCGCGACGCGGAAGCACTCGACGCCCACCAAACCGCCCTCGACCTCTTCCAGGAGACCGGCGACACCCACGGCCAAGCCGTCTCCTGGAACAACCTCGGCACCGCCTGTCGAGGCCTGGAACGTCAAGCGGAGGCGATCTCAGCTGGGGAGAATGCGGTCGCGATGCTGACTCAAGAAGAAGACTGGGCGCGTACCGGAGAAGCATGGGCCGAGTTCGCCACCACCCTGAACGCATTCGGTGCCGAACCCTCCCAGGTTCAGGAAGCATGGGAACAGTCCGCCAACGCCTACATCCGCGCTGGCGACGACGAAGCAGCAGCCACATCCCGCGCGAATGTCGAGAGCACACCACCAGGCACCTGACCATATAGGCCTCCACCCCTCTGGCTACTTCCTCCTTGGCCGTCGGCACAGTTGGGCACCCGCCTAACCCCTGATCAGGGCATCGCTCAATCGCGCCCTCAAGTACCGAGGGTGGGGCTCGGCCCAGCACCCTTATGCGGATGCCAGGGGCATGCCGGCAGCCCCTACCGCTCGTAACAGTCAGGGGCCGTTCAAGGGTGTGGACTTGAGCCCACGGTGACTTGCACCGCGACGGTTTTCAAGAGACCGCTGCTCTCCGCCCTATCTGGTGCCTTCTGGTGCGGTAGCCGGATTCAGAACTGCGGGGGTCCGTGCTGCCCAGATCGAGTCGGCGAACCTCGACTCCGCGGTGGCCCTCTGCCATCGTCGGCCCCCTCGCAAGGCCGAGAGACGGCCCAGGGCAGCTGCCGGTCATCTTGGGGGTTTCCCACGAGGGCTTCACCCAAGTGTCCTAAAGATCACCTGAGAGGTCGGCTCGCAACGCATATTGTGCAGACGTATCCTGAGAGAAGAGCCAGAACGCTGCTCCCTGCTGCGGAGATGCCATGTCGATCTGGACTGATTTTGGATTCGTCGGCTGCCCGTACGACACCGAGCCAATCCCCGCAACCACGCAAGGGGAAGGCCTGCTCGTCGGACGCGAGGCGGAGATAGCCGGCCTCATTACCCGACTCCAATCCTCGACACGACACCCAACCGTCGAGGGGCCTTTTGGGGTTGGAAAGACAAGCCTAATTTCCGTGGCTTGTTACCGATTGGAGAAAGCGTTTAGAAGTGGCGAAGCTAGCGTCAATTCTCTGATCCCCCTGGATGAGCCTATCGAGCTCTCTCCGGATATTACACTTGAAACTTTCCAGCGTAAACTCTTCTACAAGGTCGCAGACGGCTTTAGAACCCACCGGGACAGACTGGAAGCCACCGGGCGGAGGGTCCCGAAGCAAAAGGATGTCGAGCACTGGATGCTCGAACCTGTATCCCGCACTCGCGCAGGGGGGCTGAGTTCCCCGATCGGGGGACTCACTATGGGGACAGGGAGATCGCATTCGGGTAGCGCCGCCTACTCCGAATTCGGCTTCCCCAGAGCGATGAGGGCCTCACTGGAAAGCTGCTTTCCTTCCCGTGCCCATGGTGGCTTTATTGCGGTAGTCGACAACATGGAGCTCATGCGGACCTCCCAAAACGTGCGAGCACTCCTCGACTTGATGCGGGACAACGTCATGGCTCAACAAGGCGTCCGCTGGATCCTGTCCGGGGCTCAAGGAGTGATCCGCTCTGCGGCCGCCACTCCTCGACTGGCAGATCGTCTAGCGCATCCAATAGATGTAAAACCTATTCCAGACGACCTCATGTCTGAAGTTATAAGCCGCAGAATTGACGCTTATAAGGTTAGAGCCAAGCCGGTAATTCCAGTAGGCCCTGGCGGATTCTGGTACTTGTATGACATCTTCAACCGAAATCTTCGAACCGCTCTAAGGTTTGCAGAGGAATATTCCATCTATCTGCATGGGCAGTTTGGGTCATCGCTCAATAAGAGCGAAGATCTCAACTTGCTGGAAGCATGGCTGGCGGAGAATGCCGATCTCTATCGCGATGCTGCGGACGAATGGCTCGGCGAGAAGGAATGGAAGATATTTGACATGCTGAGGCTGCATGGGGGAACTTGCCGCCCCTGTGACGACTATCAGATTTTCGAATTCAAATCAGCTGAACCACTGCGGTCGCCCATTAAAGCCCTCAAAGAGGCCAACCTCCTGACATATGAGCCGGACGAGCTGAATAAGCGGCGAAAGATTGCTTCAATGACGGCAACAGGGTGGCTGGTGGCCTACGCAAGAGCGAATTATTCTCCGCCGTTCACTTAGCCATGCCTGGATTGGGAAGAACCTACCCGGTAGACGAGGTCGTGGAGCGGGGCGTAGACAGAGGCGAAACGTTGGACCGTCCGGCCAGTGAGCTGGACAAGCGCCGCGTGCGCCGGGCCCGGACCGAATGCTGGCCGCGCGGCGCGACCTGACGAACCGCACCGTCGGTGTGATGAGCCTGCCCGGGGGTGCGGTATGAACGCCAAGGCGCTCCGCTGGCACTACTACCCGCAGGGCCAACCTGTACACGAGCCGCCTTCAGCCTGCTTGGCGTCCGTCTGGCCCACACCTGGTCTACGACGGGCGCTTCACAGCCGGACGATGCGGCTTGTGCGACCCGATCAAAGCGATCACAGCCGACCCGGGGATAGTGCTCTGAGGATGGGGCCGAAGTCGACGAGGGTCTACCAGACGATCCGATTATGGATCGAGTCGGGCAAGTAGGGCCCCTGGCGAGAAGCTTCCCTCCGCGCGGACCATGAGCGCCGAGCTGGAGATCGGCCGCACAGCGCTGCGCCAGGTGCTCGCGCGGCTGGCGAACGAGCATCTGATCAAGGCGTACGACCGCAGTTCCTATCGGGTGGTCGGGAGCGAGAGCGTCGCGACGCCGGCGGAGCAGGAGCCCTGGACGATCCACGGCAACAGGACGATCTATGAAAGCGGGTGGGTGAATCTCGACCTCGTGGGCGTTGAACCGCCCGGGGTCGAGCGGTTCGAGCACCACGTAGTGCGCCTGCATCACGTAGCCGTCACGACCGTGGTCGATGAGCAGGACCGCGTGCTGATGATCTGGCGCTACCGCTTCGTCCCGCAGCAGTGGGGGTGGGAAATCCCCGACGGCATCGTGGACGAAGGCGAGCACAGCGGCGAGGGAAACCGGAGAGGAGACCGGCTGGCGCCCTACAGCAGTCGAGCACGTGACCTATCGGCCCATGATCGGCATGGTCGACTCCCCTCACGAATCTTCGTGTCTCGGGGTGCGGTGAAGGTGGGCGAACCGACTGACGTCGAGGAGGCTGGACACATCGTGTGGGTGCCGCTCGCTCTCCTGCACGTCCTCGCCTCCCGGGCTGCAACCGCCCCGTAAGCAGCTCCACACGTCGGCGATGCCGCACAGCCCCTGTGTGCAGACAGCCGCCTGATCACCGCCCCGCCCGGAGCCCCGGGCGGGGCTCACTCATAGAGAGGTCACCTTGGGATTCGCAGAAGACCGCGGGGACTACTGGCGCGGGCGATACGGGATCGAGCCCGGCAAGTACGGCACCGTCAAGGACGAGTACGGCAAGACGATCCGCTTCCGAACCAAGGGCGCCGCCGAAAAGGCGGCGGCGGTGGAAGAGGAGAAGGCCCTCATTGCCAGTCGTACTGCTCCCGGCTCAGCTCATGAGCGCGTCACCTTGGGCGACTACGCGAGCCGCTGGTACGAGGCCAGGGCCTCGCCGCCTCCACGGTGCAGAACTACCGCCGGCACATCGAAGAGCACCCGCTCCCACAGTTCGAGGAAGCCGTCGTCAGCGAGATCACGAACGGAGAGATCGACACCTGGGAGCGAGGCGAGCGCGCCCGCGAGTATGCCGCGAGCAGCATCAAGACCTGGCGCGGCACCCTGCATCTGATCCTCGCCGACGCGGTTGACGAGGAACTGCGCGAGTCGAACCCGGCAACCCGCCGCCCGGGGCCGCGGGAAACGGGCCGGCCGATCCCGGAGCCGGGGCCCGGAGAAGGTGGTGACGTCCGCCCTCGGCGTGTTGCTGATCGCCGAGCGTGCAGCTCTGCTGTCCGGACGGGACGACGAGTTCGTGGCAGTCGTGCTCAAGGGCTACACCGGCATGCGATGGGGCGAAATCGTTGGGCTGGAGACCAAGTTCGTCGGGCCGGCAGCCGTGCGGGTCGAGCACCAGCTCTACGAGCTCGACTCCGGAGAGATGCACCGCTGTCCCCCCAAGGACGACTCCTACCGGACGATCGACGCTCCTGACTGGCTCACCCGGCTCCTGCTCGGCCGGTCGGCAGAGCGGGGGAGAAGGCGTGCGACTGCCATGGGCTGCGGTAAACCTGTTCAGCGGGCACGCTGCCGCGAATGGGGCCGCGCGGCGTCCCGGGGCGAAGCTGGTGGATGTGGCGCGCGTCGCTGGTGTCTCGGCCGGCACGGTCTCCAACGTGCTGAACCGCCCTACCGCGATGGCCGACAGTACGCGGGCCGCGGTCGAGCAGGCCATAGCCGATCTCGGGTACATCCGGTACTGGCCGTCAGTGGAGAACGCTGCGCACTGGCGGCGGAACGGATTCGCGACGTGGCTCTTCCAGCCGGCCGCGACCGGCTGGTATCCGAAGAAGGCGCCGCAGGAGGCGCACCCCGTGCCGCTGGTGGCGGAACCCTGGCCGGGCATCCCGGCCCGCGGCCGAGGCGCCGCCCGCCGGGCCGAGGCGTCGTGGGTGCCGATCGCGCGGGGTCTGACGCCGCACGGGCTGCGGCACAGCCACAAGACGATGATGGACGAGCTGCGGACGCCGCCGAAGCTGAAGGACGAGCGGATGGGGCACGAGGACGGTTCCGTGCAGGCGCGGTACTCCCACATCACGCCGGAGATGCGCCGCGAACTCCTGGCCGGCCTGACCGGCATGTGGGAGGAGTCGCTCGACGCGCGCCGGCGGATGGCTCCCGGGTCGCCGGTGACTGTCCTCGACGCCCTGCTGCGGGCCCGTCCGTAGGAGCGAGCCGGGAGCCGTTTCGGCGGAGGTTTCTCCCAGGATTCTCCCGAGAGGGTGGGGAGAAACAAGCAGAGCCGGTGTCTTTTGCAAGACACCGGCTCTGACCTGGTATTTCAGCGTCGGGGTGGCGGGATTTGAACCCACGACCTCTTCGTCCCGAACGAAGCGCGCTGCCAAGCTGCGCTACACCCCGATCGCCGCCCCGCAGCACTTGCTGCCCTGGCGACATCGATTACTTTAGCGGACCTCACGCCGGAGACGAAATCCGGTTTCGCGGAGCGGTCGGCGGCGCGGAGTCCCTACGCCTTCGGGGTCAGCGTCAGGAGGGTCGCCTCGGGCGGACACGCGAAGCGGACCGGCGTGAAGCGGTTGGTGCCGCAGCCCGCCGAGACGTGCAGGTACGCGCGCCGGCCCTCCGCCTCGTGCGTGGACAGGCCCTTCACGCGCTTCGTGTCCAGGTCGCAGTTGGTGACGAGCGCCCCGTAGAAGGGGATGCACAACTGCCCGCCGTGGGTGTGGCCCGCGAGGATCAGCGGGTAGCCGTCGGCGGTGAAGGACTCCAGTACGCGCAGGTACGGGGCGTGCACCACGGCCAGCGAGAAGTCGGCGTCGGGCTCCGGGCCGCCGGCGACCGCCTCGTAGCGGTCCCGCTTGATGTGCGGGTCGTCGAGCCCGGTGAAGGCCAGCTCCAGGCCGTCCAGCTTCAGCCGCGCCCGGGTGTTGGTGAGGTTCAGCCAGCCCGCCGCGTCGAAGGCGTCCCGCAATTCCTCCCACGGGTTGTGGACGGCGCCGACGACCGGCTTGTTGCCGTTCAGCCCGTGCCGGCCCTGGGCCTTTTCGAGGAGGTAGCGCCCGGGATTGCGCAGCCGCGGCCCGTAGTAGTCGTTCGACCCGAAGACGTACACGCCCGGGAAGGACATCAGGGGCCCCAGTGCGTCGAGCACCTCGGGGACGCCCTCGGTGTCGGAGAGGTTGTCGCCGGTGTTCACGACGAAGTCGGGGCGCAGGCCCGCCAGGGACTGCAGCCAGGCGCGCTTCTTGCGCTGCCCGCCGACCATGTGGATGTCCGAGACCTGGAGGATGCGCAGCGGGCGCATCCCCTGGGGCAGGACCGGCACCGTGACCCGGCGCAGGCGGAACGACCGCGCCTCGAAACCGGCGGCATAGGCCACACCCGCGGCCCCCACCGCCGCGATTCCGGCAGCCGCCTTCAGGGGTACTCCGTAACGCGCACGCATGGACCCATCGTCGCAGACCCGCAAAACAGGTGGGCGCCACCGCCCCCGTACCTGGCACACTCACCTCCATGACCACGCTCAAGGCCAAGCTCCAGGAAGACCTCACGACCGCCATCAGGGCGCGCGACGAGCTGCACTCGTCCACGCTGCGACTGACCCTTTCCGCCATCACCAAGGAGGAGGTCGCGGGCAAGGAGGCCCGGGTCCTCTCCGACGAGGAAGTCCTCAAGGTGATCGCCAAGGAGGCGAAGAAGCGCCGCGAGGCGGCCGAGGCGTTCGCCCAGGGCGGCCGTCCCGAGCAGGCCGCCCGGGAGACCGCGGAGGGCGAGTTCCTCGACACGTACCTGCCCAAGCAGCTCACCGACGACGAGCTCGTCGCGATCGTGGCGCAGGCCGTCCAGGAGGCCAGGGCGGCGGGTGCCGAGGGGCCGCGGGCCATGGGCGCCGTGATGAAGATCGTGAACCCGAAGGTCGCCGGGCTGGCGGAGGGCGGGCGCGTCGCCGCCGTCGTCAAGCAGCAGCTCGCATAGGTCTCACAGGTCGCACAGGCCGTCGCACAGGTTGCGTAGGCACACCGGCGCCGGGCACCGAGCGCGAGCACCTGGCACCTGGCACCTGGCACCTGGCACCTGGCACCGAAGAGGGAGGACCCCAGCCGGTTCCGGCTGGGGCCCTCCCTCTGTCCGTGCTGTGCGCCGACCGGTGCGCTACCGGTCGTCGCGGCCGCCGATCAGGCCGTCGCCGGGGTCGATCGTGATCCCGGGGAAGGGCGGCTGCGGATCGGTGACGCCGCCCGTGGCGCCCTCGGTGGTTCCGGTCGTCTGACCGCCGGGCCGCCCGCCGGGCTTGCCGTCGCCGCCGGGCTTGCCGGGCCTGGTCGGGTTCGTGGGCGGCTTGTTGCCGCGGGGGCCGCCGGACGGAAGGTTCGGTTCGGGGATGCTGACCGTGGTGAAGCGCAGGGCCTCGTGGCCGGCGAGCGCGCCGGTGATCGCGTCCTTCCAGATCGGGCCGGGCAGACCGCCGCCGAAGACCTTCTGGAAGGGCTTGCCGCCGATCACGATGTTCTCCATCGTGATCTTCTTCGCCCCGCCCGAGCCGACCCATACCGCGCCGGAGATGTTCGGGGTGTAGCCGACGAACCAGGCGTTGTAGCGGGAGTCCGTCGTACCGGTCTTGCCCGCGCTGTCGCGATCGGTCAGACCGGCCCGCTCACCGGTGCCGGAGTCGATCACTCCGCCCAGCAGGGTGTTGATGGTGTCGGCGGTCTCCGTCGACATCGCCCGTGCGCACGTGGACTTCGGCACCGCGAGCGCCTTGCCGTGCGCGTCGGTGATCGACTCGATGGCCACCGGCGTGCAGTACACGCCGCGGTTGGCGAAGGTCGCGTAGGCGTTGGCCATCGTCAGCGGGGAGAGTTCGGCCGAGCCGAGCGCGATCGACGGGGACTCGGGCAGCTTCGAGCCGTCGGCCGGGACCACGCCGAGCTTCTGCGTCATCTCCGTCACCGGGCAGAGGCCGATCTCGCCGATCATGTCGACGAAGTACGTGTTGATGGACTTCTCCATCGCCGTCCTCAGCGAGTACGGACCGATCTCGTCCTCGGTCTCGTTCTCCGCCGTCTCCCTCTTGTAGGAGGGGTTGACGTACTGGGAGCCGTCACAGCGGGAGATCGGGCTCGGGTAGTCCATCTTGTTCGGCGCCTGGTACACCTTCGTCGGCGGCATGCCGCCCTCGAGGGCGGCGGCCGCGATGAACGGCTTGAAGGTCGAACCCACCTGGAAGCCGAAGTTCGAGCCGCCCATCCGCTTGTCCACGGAGTAGTTGATCTGCGTTTCGTTCTTCCCGAAGCCGTACGGCTTGGACTGGCCCATCGCCAGCACCCGGCCGGTGCCCGGCTGGACCATGGTCACAGCCGTCGCGATCGAGTCCTCCTGGTAGACGTGGTCCTTGATCGACTCGTTGGCCGCGTCCTGCGACTGCGGGTCCAGCGTCGTGCGCACCGTCAGGCCGCCCTGGTTCCAGACCTTCGCCCGCTCCTCGCGGGTCTTGCCGAAGACCGGGTCGGTCAGGAAGGAGTTGCGCACGTAGTCACAGAAGAAGCCCGCGCCCTTGACCGCGGTGATGCAGCCGTTCTTCGGCCGGGTCACCTTCAGGGTGACCGGCTTCGCCTTCGCCGCCTCCGCCTCCGCCTGCGAGATGTCCTTGGTGTCGGCCATCCGCTGCAGGACGATGTTGCGGCGTTTCATCGCCTCCTGCGTGTCGTTCACGGGGTCGTACCGGCTCGGCGACTGCACGAGGCCCGCCAGCAGCGCGGACTCCTCCAGCGTCAGGTCCTTGGACGGCTTGCTGAAGTAGCGCTGTGCGGCGGATTCGATTCCGTAGGCCTGCTGGCCGAAGTACGTGATGTTGAGGTAGTTCTCGAGGATCTTCTTCTTCCCGAGCTCCTCCTCGACCTGGATCGCGTACTTGAGCTCGCGGATCTTGCGGCCGAGGCTCTTCTCCTGGGCCTCGCGCACCTTGGTCTCGTCGTCGCCGGCCTCTTCGACGAACACGTTCTTCACGTACTGCTGGGTGAGCGTGGAGGCGCCCTGTGCGGCGCCGCCTTCCTGTGCGTTGCGGTTGACCGCGCGCAGGATGCCCTTGAGGTCGACCGCGCCGTGCTCGTAGAAGCGCGAGTCCTCGATGGCGACGATCGCCTTCTGCATGTACGGGGAGATCGCCGTGAGCGGTACCACCTGACGGTCGCGTGAATAGACGGTGGCGATCAAGCCACCCTCGGCGTCCAGAATCGTGGTCCGCTGACTCAGCGGCGGAGTCTTGAGATTGGCCGGGATCTCATCGAATCCCTCGACCGTGCCCTTGGCGGCGAGCCCCAGGGCGCCTGCGGCCGGAATCGCCATGCCGGCCAGCACAACTCCGGAGAGAACGGACACACCGAGGAACTTGGCGGCCTGCTGGCTCCCCGTGAGCCCGCCGCCCGAGCGCTTCTTTCCCATGGAGGGCAGCCTACGTTCTGATTCGCCGGACACACGCGAATGCCTTGGCCTAAGCTGTCCTCAACTGTCACAGCAGTGCGATGCGACATCAACCCCTCGGCTTGATTTTCACCCTTCCCGAATGGGGTGGACTGATGTCCGAATCTCGCCCTTCTGCTGAAGCCGCCCCGCCGATTACACCCGAATCGCCGGAATGGCCGGGCATGTCGCCGGATCACTCCGTCGGGTGATCTGCCGCTTACCCATAGTCCGTTCGGACCATTCAAGATTGGGCCCGTCGGGGGTGTTGCACGGTGCCCGCCTTCCGTAACGTCCTCAACTGGCAGCGGTGAATATGCCGCTACCGCCGTGGGGGAGCCTCGATTCGGGAGAGGACGGCGCCGGGATGGGCTGGGTTATCGACTGGAGTGCGCAGGCAGCCTGCCGCACTACCGATCCGGATGAACTGTTCGTTCAAGGAGCGGCACAGAACAGGGCCAAGGCGGTGTGCACCGGATGTCCGGTGCGGACCGAATGCCTGGCCGACGCGCTCGACAACCGTGTCGAGTTCGGCGTGTGGGGCGGAATGACCGAGCGGGAACGACGCGCACTGCTGCGCCGGCGTCCCACCGTCACCTCGTGGCGACGGCTGCTCGAAACCGCACGTACGGAGTACGAGCGCAGTACAGGCATCCTCACCATGGATGCAGACGCGGAGATCGACGTTTCGTACGAGACGTACGCGGCAGCCGGGTAGACCACGCGGCCGCCACGACGTACGAACGCCTACGCTCCGGCCGGAACCCCGGCCGCGAGTCGTTCTCCGATGGCCCGCAGCCCGGCGAGGTCGTGCACATCGCCGGGCAGGGCGGCCACTTCGGACACCGCCACTTCGGGATGCAGTGAGGTGAAGCGATCGCGTGTGCGCTGCTCACGCGCGATCACCTGCATCCGTTCGGCGTGAAGGCGCAGCAGTCCTGCCGTGATCTGGTCGACGACCGCGGTGTCGCCTTCGGTGCCGGGGGAGCCTGTCTCGGGAGGGTTCGGGGTCCGTGTCGTCTCGGCGGTCTCCGCCTTCTCCGCTTTCTCCGCCTTCTCCGTTTCTGCCCTGTCTGCCGTGTCTTCCGTCTTCGCAGTGGCCGGCCCGTCTACCGTCTCCGGAGTGTCCGCCGCCTCAGGGGTCGCGGCCTCCGCAGCGTCGGTGGGTCCCGCGGCCGGGTCACGAAGTCCAGCTTTCCCGGACTCCTGATCGACAATGCCGCCCTCTTCAAGATTCTCTGCGGCGGCCAACGCCCGTTCGGCGGACAGCTGGTCGGCTCCGCTGCCGTGCACCCGGTTCAGTACCAGCCCGGCCAGCGGCATGCTCTCCGCGGCCAGCCGCTCCACGAAGTACGCCGCCTCGCGCAGGGCGTCCGGTTCCGGCGCCGCGACCACCAGGAAGGCCGTACCGGGCGCCTGGAGCAGCCGGAAGGTCGCGTCCGCGCGCGTGCGGAAGCCGCCGAACATCGTGTCCATCGCGGCCACGAAGGTCTGAACGTCCTTCAGCAGCGAGGCACCCATCAGCTTGCTGAGGGTGCCGGTCATCATCGACATGCCGACATTCAGGAACTTCATCCCGGCCCGGCCGCCCACCTTCGCAGGCGCCATCAGCACCCGGATGAACTTCCCGTCCAGGAAGGACCCGAGGCGCTTGGGTGCGTCCAGGAAGTCCAGTGCGGACCGGCTCGGCGGCGTGTCCACGATGATCAGGTCCCAGTCGTCCCGGGCCCGCAGCTGCCCCAGCTTCTCCATCGCCATGTACTCCTGCGTGCCCGCGAAGCCGGCCGACAGCGACTGGTAGAAGGGGTTGGCGAGGATGGCCCGGGCCCGCTCGGCGTCCGCGTGCGCCTCGACGATCTCGTCGAAGGTCCGCTTCATGTCCAGCATCATGGCGTGCAGTTCGCCGCCGCCCGCCCCCACGGTCTCGACCTTGCGCGGAGTGTTGTCCAGCGAGTCGATCCCCATCGACTGCGCGAGCCGCCGCGCCGGGTCGATGGTCAGCACGACCGCCTTCCGCCCGCGCCCGGCCGCCCGTACGCCCAGCGCCGCGGCCGTGGTGGTCTTGCCGACCCCGCCCGCCCCGCAGCACACGATGATCCGGGTCTCCCGGTCGTCCAGCAGCCGGTCGACCGCCAGCCGCGGCGGAGTGTCCAGGCCCACGGTGTCCACCCCCTCGCTCATTCGGCCACCGACTGCTTGCGCAGTTCCTTGGCCAGTTCGTACAGCCCGGCCAGATCCATCCCCGTGCCGAGCAGGGGGAGTTCGTACGTCGGCAGGTCCAGCCCCGTCAGTACGGCCCGCTGCGCGCGCTCCAGCTCCACCCGGCTCGCGTGCTCGGCGGCCTGCGCGAGCAGCGGGTCCACCAGCCGCTCGGCCAGCCCGCCACGGCGCGCGCCGCCGAGGCCCGCACGGGACAGCGCCCTGGCCACCTCCGCGCGGTGGTCGCCGGCCGCGGTGCGCAGGGTGTCCTCGTCCAGATGGTGCGGCCGCACCATGTTGACGACGACCCGGCCGACGGGCAGCCCCGCCCGGCGCAGTTCCTCGATGCCGTCCGCGGTCTCCTGGACGGGCATCTCCTCCAGCAGGGTGACCAGGTGCACGGCCGTCTCGGGGGACTTGAGCACCTTCATGACGGCCTGCGCCTGGTTGTGGATCGGACCGAACCGGGCCAGGCCGGCCACCTCGTCGTTGACGTTCAGGAACCGGGTGATCCGCCCGGTCGGCGGCGCATCCATGATCACGTGGTCGTAGACGTACGCGCCGGCCTTGTCCTTGCGCCGTACCGCCTCGCACGCCTTGCCGGTCAGCAGCACGTCGCGAAGCCCGGGGGCGATGGTCGTCGCGAAGTCGATGGCGCCCAGCTTCTTGAGGGCGCGGCCGGCCGAACCGAGCTTGTAGAACATCTGGAGGTAGTCCAGCAGCGCCCGTTCGGCGTCGATGGCGAGCGCGAAGACCTCACCCCCGCCGGGCGCGACGGCGATCTTCCGCTCCTCGTACGGGAGCGCCTCGGCGCCGAAGAGCTGCGCGAGCCCCTGCCTTCCCTCGACCTCCACCAGAAGAGTCCGCTTGCCCTCGCGTGCGAGGGCAAGCGCGAGTGCCGCGGCGACCGTGGTCTTGCCGGTGCCGCCCTTGCCGCTGACCACCTGGAGCCTGCTCACAGCGTCCGAGCCTAATTCCTTCGTGTCGACTGCGAGGGAGCCGGGTGGTTCTGCCGGAGTGTTCGAGGGTGAGGTGCGTTACGGCGGCTCCGCGCGGGGCGCGTGAAGCCTCTGGTCAGATGACACGGGCGGGCTCCACGACCACCCGGCCGCCGGCACGCGCATGAGCTCCGCATCACAGGCACTACCCTCGCTCCCATGACCAAGAAGTTCGAATATGCGACGGTCCCGCTGCTGGTTCACGCCACCAAGCAGATCCTGGACACCTGGGGCGAGGACGGCTGGGAGCTCGTCCAGGTCGTACCCGGCCCGAACAACCCCGAGCAGCTCGTGGCCTACCTGAAGCGGGAGAAGGCATGACCGGT
Source organism: Streptomyces sp. NPDC054849 (assembly GCF_053610945.1). Taxonomy (NCBI): domain Bacteria; kingdom Bacillati; phylum Actinomycetota; class Actinomycetes; order Kitasatosporales; family Streptomycetaceae; genus Streptomyces; species Streptomyces sp. NPDC054849. The sequence continues at coordinate 25,708 of NZ_JBSGZI010000015.1, read as the reverse complement.
GTCGTCGACGCGAAGCTGGCCGAGCTCGGCCTGACCCTGCCCGAGGTCGTCCCGCCGCTGGCCACGTACCAGCCGGCCGTGCGGTCGGGCGTGTACGTCTACACCGCGGGCCAGCTCCCGATGGTCAAGGGCAGCATGCCGGTCACCGGCAAGGTCGGTGCCGAGGTCTCGCCGGAGCAGGCGAAGGAGCTGGCCGCCACGTGCGCGCTGAACGCCCTCGCCGCCGTCAAGTCGGTGATCGGCGACCTCGACAAGATCGCGCGTGTCGTGAAGGTCGTCGGCTTCATCGCCTCGGCCCCCGACTTCACGGGCCAGCCGGGCGTGCTGAACGGTGCGAGTGAGCTCCTGGGCGCCATCCTCGGCGACAAGGGCGTCCACGCCCGCAGCGCCGTCGGCGTGGCGGTCCTGCCGTTGGACGCGCCGGTCGAGATCGAGATCCAGGTCGAGCTGGTCGCGGGAGCCTGATCCCTCCGGGAGGGTTCCGCCGGTCGGGTCCGGGTGGGGCGCCGCTGCCGGGGGCTGCGCCCCCGGACCCGCGCACCCCGAACGCCGGCGAGGCCGCAACGAACGCCGGCGAGGCTGCAACAAGGGGCGGGCTCCGGGACGTGGGACCCCGGCGGGCCGGGCATACGCCCGCCCGCGCCGCCTGTCGCACAGGCGGCCCCTCGAACATCGGCCCGGATGGCCGTAGCATCCGGCCATGCCGAATGGTCAGCATGCTCAGCAGCCCCCCGCCGGAGGTCAGTGGTACCCCCCGGAGTGGCCCGACCGCATCCGCGCGCTCGCGAACGGCTCGCTCACCCCGGTGGAACCGCGGCGCGCCGCCACCGTGATGCTCCTGCGCGACACGCCCGCCGGACCCGCCGTGCACATGCTGCGCAGAAGGGCCTCCATGGCGTTCGCCGGGGGCGCGTACGCCTATCCGGGCGGCGGCGTCGACCCGCGCGACGAGGAACACCAGGTCGGCTGGGCGGGGCCCTCGCAGGAGGACTGGGCGGCCCGCCTCGGGACCGATCCCCGTACCGCCCAGGCCATCGTCTGCGGCGCCGTGCGGGAGACCTTCGAGGAGGCGGGCGTCCTGCTCGCCGGGGAGACCCCGGACACCGTCGTCGGCGACACCACCGGTGACGACTGGGAGGCCGACCGGCTGGCCCTGGTGGCGCGGGAGCTGTCCTTCGCGGACTTCCTCGACCGCCGCGGCCTGCGGCTGCGCTCCGACCTGCTCGGGGCGTGGGCGCGCTGGATCACCCCCGAGTTCGAGCCGCGCCGCTACGACACGTGGTTCTTCGTCGCCGCCCTCCCCGAGGGACAGCGCACCCGCAACGCGTCCACCGAGGCCGACCGGACCGTCTGGATCCGCCCGGCGGACGCGGCCGCCGGCTACGACAAGGGCGAGCTGCTGATGATGCCGCCCACCATCTCCACCCTGCGCTCCCTGGAGCCGTACGGGAGCGCCCTCGACGCGCTGACCGCGGCCGCCGCCCAGGACCTCGCGCCGGTCCTGGCCCAGGCCTCGCTGGAGGACGGCGAGCTGGTGCTGAGCTGGCCGGGGCACGACGAGTTCACCAAGCGCGTACGCCCCGGCCGTCCAGGAGGCCCCGCATGACCGAAGCCGCCGCACTTCCCGGACAGCCCCGCGGTGTCGTCACCTCCGGGCCCGCGACCGCCCGCGCGGTGAACGTCCTGGCCCCCAACGCCTCCGCGATGACCCTGGACGGCACCAACACCTGGCTGCTCTCCGAGCCCGGCTCCGACCTCGCCGTCGTGATCGACCCCGGCCCGCTGGACGACGGACACCTGAGGGCGGTCATCGCCACCGCCGAGCAGGCGGGCAAGCGGATCGCCCTGACCCTGCTGACCCACGGCCACCCCGACCACGCCGAGGGCGCGGGCCGCTTCGCCGAGCTCACCGGCACGAAGGTCCGCGCCCTGGACCCGGCCCTGCGCCTCGGCGACGAGGGCCTGGCCGCCGGGGACGTGATCCGCACGGGCGGGCTGGAGCTGCGCGTGGTCCCGACCCCGGGCCACACCAGCGACTCGCTCTGCTTCCACCTGCCCGCCGACCGGGCCGTGCTGACCGGCGACACCATCCTGGGCCGCGGCACCACCGTCGTCGCCCACCCCGACGGACGCCTCGGCGACTACCTGGACTCCCTGCGGCGCCTGCGTTCGCTCGCCGTGGACGACGGGGTGCACACCGTCCTGCCCGGCCACGGGCCGGTCCTGGAGGACGCGCAGGGCGTCGTCGAGTACTACCTGGCCCACCGGGCGCACCGGCTCGCGCAGGTGGAGACGGCCGTCGAGAACGGCTTCGTGACGCCCGCGGCGGTCGTCGAGCACGTCTACGCGGACGTGGACCGCTCCCTGTGGCCGGCCGCCGAATGGTCCGTTCGGGCGCAGCTCGAGTACCTTCAAGATCACGGACTGATTCCTGGAGGGCCCGAATGAACACCGTGTTCCTGCTGGTCATGCTGGTTGCCACGGCCGGATGGATCACCTCGACGGTGACCCTGCGGGTGCAGAACCTGCAGCTCAAGGCGGACCGGATGGAGCGGCGCCTGGCCCTGGTGCTGGACCACTTCGGCATCGAGGAGCCGGAGCCGGCGGGGATGGACGAGGTACGCGCGCTGCTGACGGCCGACCGGCAGATCTCGGCGATCAAGGCCTACCGCCGGATCACCGGCGCGGGCCTGGCGGAGGCCAAGCTGGCCGTCGACGCCCTCGCGGTCACCAAGGAGTCATGAGGGGCTGAGCGAGCCCCTGAGGCCCTGAACCTCCCCTGAGCGCCCTGAACCCCCTGAACCCTGAGCCGCCCGAGCCCTGTGTGGCTCCTGAGGGCTCTGGGAGCCCTGAGGCGGACCAGGAACGCCCGGAGGTGGTGAACACCTCTCAGCGGGGCGTCTTCGTGCCGTGTCGGGCCGTGTACTCGTCGGCGAGCCAGGGTCCGAGGTCCTCGACGTACGCGCGCAGCACGGCCGGGTCCTCGACCGGGTCCCGCGCCACGGCCGCCGCGGCCCGCATCTGGGCCGCGCGCTCCGGGTAGTACGCGCCGAAGATCTCCGCGGACTCGGCGAGGTCGCCGGTCCAGCCGCCCCACCGGGGCATCACGAGCGTGAAGCCGGCGCGTACCAGGTGCCCTGCGAGGAGCCGGCTCAGGTTCCGGTACTGCTCGGGGGTCGACGCCGCCTGTACCTGCGTGCGCCATCCGGTCAGTACGTCGGCCAGGTCGCCGTTGGTCTCGCGGGCGAGCCGGCCGTCGGGGCGGTAGCGCGGAAGGTGCTCGGCCAGGTCCGCGCCGAGCAGCGGTGTACACAGGCAGGCGAGGAACCATCCCAGGTCGAATCGTTTCGCCTCGCTGAGCACGGCGGCTTTGCCCTGGAGCAGGATGCCGACCCCGTCTACCTCCTCGAAGTCCTCGTCGAGCCCGCGCGCGAGCACCTCGGCGGTGTCCCGGTCCTCGTCGGAGGGTGCGTGGTGCAGGACGAGCAGCAGGTCGAGGCCGGACCGCCCGGGCCGGGCCGTCCCGCGCGGCACGGACCCGTAGAGGTACGCACTGTGCAGCCGCCGCCCGTACGCCTCGCGGGTCCGCTCCCGCGCGGCCGCCACGACGCTCCAGAAGTCGTCCTGCACCCGCCCGAGGGACCCCTCCCGTTCGACGTACCCGGAAGCGTCCAGCCCTCTGCGCTCCATACATCCACTGTGCACGGACCCCCGCGGAGCAGGCCCCGCCGGCATTCGGCGGCGCGAGGGCTGTGGGGCTCTGGCGGCAGAGCTCCCGTAACGCGCAGCACGCCGACATGCGAAAGGGGCCCCACCCCATCGGGCAGGACCCCTCCAACTGCCGAGACCGGCGTCAGCGAGACCGCTTCGCGAGGCGCTCCACGTCCAGCAGGATCACCGCACGCGCCTCCAGGCGCAGCCAGCCGCGGCCCGCGAAGTCGGCCAGGGCCTTGTTCACGGTTTCGCGCGAGGCGCCGACGAGCTGTGCGAGCTCCTCCTGCGTGAGGTCGTGCACCACGTGGATGCCCTCCTCCGACTGCACGCCGAACCGGCGCGACAGGTCGAGGAGAGCCCGCGCCACACGGCCGGGAACGTCGGAGAAGACCAGGTCGGACATCTGGTCGTTGGTCTTGCGCAGGCGCCGGGCGACGGCGCGCAGCAGCGCGGTCGCGACCTCGGGCCGGGCGTTTAGCCAGGGCTGCAGGTCGCCGTGGCCGAGGCCGAGCAGCTTGACCTCGGTCAGCGCGGTCGCGGTGGCGGTGCGCGGGCCCGGGTCGAAGAGCGACAGCTCGCCGATCAGCTCGCCGGGGCCGAGGACGGCCAGCATGTTCTCGCGACCGTCGGGGGAGGTGCGGTGCAGCTTCACCTTGCCCTCGGTCACGACATACAGCCGGTCGCCGGGGTCGCCCTCGTGGAACAGGGCGTCACCGCGTGCGAGGGTCACCTCGCCCATGGAGGCGCGGAGCTCCGCGGCCTGCTCGTCATCGAGCGCCGCGAAGAGCGGGGCGCGCCGCAGAACGTCGTCCACGAGTCTCTCTCCTATGTCGACCAGCTCAGGGGACCGTGCTCCCCATTTTGCCGGACGGCTCAAACAGTGCGATCAGTCACAAGGATGCCGGACGGACGGCCGTGCTGTGCGGCGAGAGACCAATCGGGGTGGTGTTACCTGAGGTCCGGGCGGGTGTCAGCGCCCGGCCTTAGGCTGGCCGGGTGTCCAATAAGCCGGTGAGAGCACAGGCCAAGGGGTCCGCAGGAGTGACGGAGACCCAAAATTCAGCCGTGGGCGAACACGCCCCGATGGAGGCGTCCGCGACGGCCGCCTCGGCCCCGCAGGGCAAAGTTTCGGCCAAGAAAGCGAAGGCGGCCACGCCGGAATCGCGCCTGGCCATGGTGCGCAGGGCCCGGCGGATCAACCGTGAGCTGGCCGAGATCTATCCGTACGCCCATCCGGAACTCGACTTCCGCAACCCCTTCGAGCTGCTCGTCGCGACGGTGTTGTCCGCACAGACCACCGACCTGAGGGTGAACCAGACGACCCCTGCCCTCTTCGCCGCCTACCCGACCCCCGAGGACATGGCCGCGGCCGTCCCCGAGGATCTGGAGGAGCTCATCCGGCCGACCGGGTTCTTCCGGGCAAAGTCACGGTCCCTCCTCGGCCTCTCGCAGGCCCTGCGGGACAACTTCGGCGGGGAGGTGCCGGGCCGGATCGAGGACCTGGTGACGCTGCCCGGAGTGGGCCGCAAGACCGCGAACGTGGTCCTCGGCAATGCGTTCGGTGTCCCGGGGATCACCGTGGACACCCACTTCGGCCGCCTGGTGCGCCGCTGGAAGTGGACCGAGCAGGAGGATCCGGAGAAGGTCGAGGCGGAGATCTGCGCGATCTTCCCGAAGAGCGAGTGGACGATGCTCTCGCACCGGGTCGTCTTCCACGGCCGCCGCATCTGCCACGCGCGCAGGCCCGCCTGCGGGGCCTGCCCGATCGCGCCGCTCTGCCCGGCGTACGGGGAGGGCGAGACCGACCCTGAGAAGGCGAAGAAGCTGCTCAAGTACGAGAAGGGCGGCCAGCCGGGCCAGCGGCTGACCCCGCCTCCGGACTATCCGGGCCTGCCGGCCCCGCCGCTCGGGGCCGCTCCGACGCCGTCCTGAGCGCGGCCCCGGGCGCCTCTTCGGCGCAGGGGCTCCTGTCCGGCCTCGCCGGGCTGTGAGGCGCGGGGTTCGGGCGAACCCCCGCAGTGATGCTGTACCTGAGGAACGAATCGGTACCCGCACCGCGTTTGGCGGTGTGGGAGCTCACGGACAGGGATGCCTATGACGCGCGGTAGCGGTAGCGGTACACGGGACGAGACGGCAGCGGGAGCCCGCACTGACGGCGGCATCGTCCTCAGTGCGGACGGCCTGCCGGATTGGCTCGACCCCGTCGTCGCGGCCGCGCAGACGGTCCAGCCGCGGCAGCTGAGCCGGTTTCTGCCGCCCGAGGACGGCCGCGGGCGGCAGTCAGCCGTGCTCGTCCTCTTCGGTGAGGGCCCGCGCGGCCCCGAACTGCTCCTCATGGAACGCGCCGGCACCCTGCGCTCGCACGCGGGCCAGCCGTCCTTCCCCGGCGGCGCACTGGATCCGGAGGACGGCGATCCGCAGACCACCGGCCCACTGCGCGCCGCGCTGCGCGAGGCCGAGGAGGAGACCGGACTCGACCCTTCCGGTGTCCAGCTCTTCGGAGTGCTGCCCCGTCTCTACATTCCCGTCAGCGAGTTCGTCGTGACCCCCGTCCTCGGCTGGTGGCGCGAGCCCAGCCCCGTCGGCGCCGTGGACCCGGCCGAGACGGCCCGGGTCTTCACGGTTCCCGTGGCCGATCTCACGGATCCCGAGCACCGGGTCACGGTCGCCCACCCGAGCGGCCACCTGGGGCCGGGCTTCACCGTCGAATCGGCTCTGGTCTGGGGTTTCACGGCCGGGGTGATCGACCGGATCCTGCACTTCGCGGGCTGGGAGCGCCCCTGGGACCGCTCGCGGCACGTGCCGCTCGACTGGCGCGCATGAGACGGTGGCCCACGTGAACGTGCTGGACATCCTGTTGCTGCTCGCGGCCGTGTGGTTCGCGATCGTCGGCTACCGCCAGGGCTTCGTCGTCGGCATCCTGTCGGTGATCGGCTTCCTCGGCGGTGGTCTCATCGCCGTGTCCCTGCTCCCGCTGATCTGGGACCGGGTGACGGACAACGGCACCCAGGTGTCCACCACGGTGGTCGTCATCGCCGTCGTCGTGATCATCATCTGTGCCTCGATCGGCCAGGCCCTGACCACCCATCTCGGCAGCAAGCTCCGCCGCCAGATCACGTGGTCGCCGGCGCGCGCGCTCGACGCGACCGGCGGCGCCCTGGTGAACGTGGTCGCGATGCTGCTGGTGGCCTGGCTGATCGGTTCGGCGCTCGCCGGGACCTCGCTTCCCACCCTGGGCAAGGAGGTCCGCAACTCCAAGGTGCTCCTGGGCGTGTCTCGGGTGCTGCCCGACCAGGCGAACACCTGGTTCTCGGAGTTCAGTTCCACCCTCGCGCGCAACGGCTTCCCCCAGGTGTTCAGCCCGTTCTCCAACGAGCCGATCACCGAGGTGCAGGCGCCCGACCCGGGGCTCGCGCGCAGCCCGGTCGCCGAGGTCGCCAAGGGCTCGATCGTGAAGGTCGTCGGCACCGCGCCCAGCTGCAGCAAGGTGCTGGAGGGCACGGGCTTCGTCTTCGCGTCCGGCAAGGTGATGACCAACGCGCACGTCGTCGGCGGGGTCGGCGAGCCGACCGTGCAGATCGGCGGAGAGGGCAGGCTCTACGACGGCAAGGTCGTGCTCTACGACTGGGAGCGCGACATCGCCGTCCTGGACGTGCCCAAGCTGAAGGCCCCGGTGCTGGAGTTCGCCGACAAGGACGCGGCGAGCGGCAGCGACGCGATCGTCGCCGGCTTCCCGGAGAACGGCGCGTACGACGTCCGCGCGGCCCGTGTCCGCGGGCGGATCAACGCCAACGGCCCGGACATCTATCACCGCGGCACGGTCCGACGGGACGTCTACTCGCTGTACGCGACCGTCCGCCAGGGCAACTCCGGCGGGCCGCTGCTGACGCCCGACGGCAAGGTCTACGGGGTCGTCTTCGCGAAGTCCCTCGACGACCCGAACACCGGTTACGTGCTGACGGTGGACGAGATCCAGGACGACATCCGGATCGGCAAGGTCGCCAACCGGCGGGTCGAGAGCCAGGGCTGCGCCCTCTGAGGCGCCGCTCCCGGCGGGTCCCTACGTCCGCGGATGGCGCAGGCGCGCGGAGACCCAGCGGGCCCGGCGGCGCAGGATGCGGGGAATGTCGAGGCGGAGGTCGTGGCCGTGTCGGCCGGCCCTCTCGTGGGTGCCCGGCGTAGCTGCCGAGCGGCGTTCGTGCGCGGTGTCACCGTAGTCGTGCGTCCAGCTCATACTCCGAGCTGTGCCCGTGCCCCAAGGTCCGTAACCCCGTCAGGCGCGGCCAATTGGCCTATGCGCCAGGCAATTGAATGCCCGTAAGACGAACAGATGAGCCAACTGCCGCTCGTTCGGGGGGTGGAGGGCGCTCCACCACGGCCGTCCGGACGGCCGCCCGGACGCGGCCCGGCCGGCCTCCGGTCAGCGGTCCGGCTCGGGGTCCTTGAGCCAGTTCACCAGCTCGGTCGAGAAGGCCACCGGGTCCTCCTCGTGCGGGAAGTGCCCGAGCCCGTCGAACAGCCGCCACCGGTACGGGGCTTCGACGTATTCACCGGAACCGGCCGCACTCCGCGTCCGCATCACCGGGTCGAGCGAACCGTGCAGATGCAGCGTCGGCACCCGCACCGGCCGCTTCATCCGCCGGTTGAACTGGAGCCCGTCCGGCCGCGCCATCGACCGCATCATCCAGCGGTACGGCTCGACGGAGCAGTGCGCGGTGGACGGGATGCACATGGCCCGCCGGTACACGGCGAGGTCCTCGTCCTCGGGCGGCCGAGGCCCCGACCAGTCCCGGATCAAATCCCCCACCAGGGCCCCGCCGTCGGCGACGAGCTGCCGCTCGGGGACGAACGGACGCTGGAAGCCCCAGATGTGGGAACTCGCCCGCGTCTGCCCGAAGTCCGACAGCATCGCGGAGCGCCAGCGGCGCGGATGCGGCATGGACGAGACGACGAGCCGGCGCACCAGCTTGGGCCGCATCACGGCCGCCGTCCAGGCCAGGTACCCGCCCAGGTCGTGCCCGACGAGCGCGGCGTCCGGCTCGCCGAGGGACCGTACGACCCCGGTGATGTCGAGCGCCAGGTTGGCGGGATCGTAGCCGCGCGGTGTGCGGTCGCTGCCGCCCACCCCGCGCAGGTCCATCGCGACCGCCCGGTACCCGGCGTCGGCGAGCGCGGTCAGCTGGTGCCGCCAGGTCCACCAGAACTGCGGGAAGCCGTGCAGCAGCAGCACCAACGGCCCGTCACCCAGTTCGGCGACGTGGAAGCGGGCGCCGTTGGCGGCGACGTCCCGGTGCGTCACCGCTTTTCCACCGGGCAGGTCGAGCCGTACGGCCGTGGCGGCCGTGGGGGGAACGCTGGAGTCCGGAGTGGGCGCTGTCATGAGGACGAGCGTGCCACACCCACAGCCTTGTCACTCACCGGCCGCGGGTGCGGCTTGACGGTCCCGACCACCGCGGCGGTCAGCTTGACGGAGGCGATGGACTTCTCCGGCGGCTTGACCTTCTTGAACTTCCGTACGGCGATCAGCGCGAGCACACCCGCGATCAGCAGGAACGCGGCGCCGACGATGAGGAAGGACCATGCGAGCCCGAGCCCCAGGTTGTGGATCCCGTACGCCGCGGCGAACGTCAGCACCGGGAGGGAGAAGACCGCGAACACCCCTGCGACGACGAGGGAGGCGGAGCCGCTGCCCACGCGCTTGACGTCCTCGCGGATCTCCGCCTTGGCGAGGGCGATCTCGTCGTGCACCAGCGCGGACATCTCGGCGGTGGCCGAGGCGACCAGCTGGCCGAGTGTGCGCTCGGCTCCCTGTGCCTCTTGGTCCACTGCGCTCATCGCTCTCTCCCTCTGTCGTCTGCTGCCGGGCGTGTCCTGCGTCGTCAGTCAGATCATGCCGGACGGTCGCCCTCGGTGGTGGACCCGGCCGCGGTTCGGGGCGCGGTGGCGCCCGCCTCCTCGGCCCTGCGGCGGTGTTCCGCGGCCCGGTCCTCGTAGATCCTGGCCATCCGGAGGTGGTAGTCGGGATTGTCCTGTTCGTAGATGTCCGGGATGCCGTCGAGGTCCTCGTCGCGCTCCTCGGCGTCGGTGAGTGCCTTGTACCTGCGGTTGCGGAGCTTGAGCAGGACGCACGCGATCACGGCGGCGATGAGGGAGCCGATCAGGACGGCCGCCTTGACCTCGCCGGTGAGGGCCGGGTCGCCGGCGAAGGCGAGTTCGCCGATCAGGAGGGAGACGGTGAAGCCGATGCCGGCGAGCGAGGCCACGGCGAGCACGTCGGGCCAGGCGAGGTCCTCGTTCAGCTCGGCCCTGGTGAAGCGGGCGGCCAGCCAGGTGCCGCCGAAGATGCCGACCGTCTTGCCGACGACGAGGCCGAGGACCACGCCGAGGGTCTCGGGCCGGGTGAAGACCTGGGCGATGGCCTCGTCGGAGAGCGGGACCCCGGCGGAGAACAAGGCGAAGAGGGGCACGGCGAGACCGGCCGAGACGGGCCGGACCAGGTGCTCGATGTGCTCGCCGGGGGACTGCTGTTCGCCGTCCCTGCGGGTGCAGCGGAGCATCAGGCCCATGGCCACGCCGGCGATGGTGGCGTGGACGCCGCTGTTGTACATCAGGCCCCAGATGACCAGGGCCAGCGGTACGTAGACGTACCAGCCGTGGACGCCCCGGCGGAGCAGGAACCAGAAGAGGACCAGGCCCACGACCGCGCCGCCGAGCGCCAGGAAGTCGATCTCCTGGGTGAAGAACACCGCGATGATCAGGATGGCGAAGAGGTCGTCGACGACCGCGAGGGTCAGCAGGAAGGCGCGCAGGGCCGACGGCAGCGAGGTGCCGATGACGGCGAGGACGGCGAGCGCGAAGGCGATGTCGGTGGCGGTCGGGACCGCCCAGCCGTCCATCGAACCGTTGCCGGCGGTGTTGACCACGACGTAGACCAGCGCGGGTACGGCCATGCCGCACACGGCGGCGATCACCGGGAGAGCGGCCGCCTTGGCATCGCGCAGGTCGCCTGCGACGAGTTCGCGCTTGAGCTCGATGCCGGCGACGAAGAAGAAGACGGCGAGGAGCCCGTCGGCCGCCCAGTGCTGCAGCGAGAGGTCCAGGCCGAGGGAGGCGGGGCCGATGTGGAAGGACCCGACGCTCGCGTAGCTCTCCGAGACGGCGGGGATGTTCGCCCAGAGGAGGGCCGCGATCGCGGCCACGAGCAGCAGGACCCCGCCGACCGTTTCGGCGCGCAGGGCATCGGCGACGAAGCGGCGCTCGGGCAGCGAGAGCCGGCCGAGCAGGGTGCGGCGGCTCTTGTGGTCGGTGGGGCTGGGCGCTGCCACGAGGGGAAACCTCCGGGGGGCGGTTGGACGGCATGGCGAAGCTCATTGCCGACCAGACTTCCCGGCGCACCCTGTGGTCTTTCTTTATGCTTTCAAGATTTTACAGAGTGAACGCGAGGACGCATCCGGTGATCATCACTTTATGCGCGGAAGGGGCACTCTGCGCGGCGCGCAGGGTGCCCCTTCCGGTGTGTCTCAGTCCTCGCTGCCGGCGGCCGGAAGCTTCCTCTGGATCAGGTCCATGACCGAGGAGTCGGCGAGCGTGGTGACGTCGCCGACCGCGCGGTCCTCCGCCACGTCACGCAGCAGGCGGCGCATGATCTTGCCGGAGCGGGTCTTCGGCAGTTCCTGCACCGGGACGATCCGCTTCGGTTTGGCGATCGGGCCGAGCGTGGCACCCACGTGGTTGCGCAGCTCGCCGACGAGCGTGTCGGTCTCGGAGGCGCTGCCACGCAGGATGACGAAGGCCACGATGGCCTGGCCGGTGGTCTCGTCCTTCGCGCCGACGACCGCCGCCTCGGCGACGGAGGGGTGCGAGACGAGGGCCGACTCGACCTCGGTGGTCGAGATGTTGTGGCCGGAGACCAGCATGACGTCGTCCACCCGGCCGAGCAGCCAGATGTCGCCGTCGTCGTCCTTCTTGGCGCCGTCGCCCGCGAAGTACTTGCCCTCGAAGCGCGACCAGTAGGTGTCGATGAACCGCTGGTCATCGCCCCAGATGGTGCGCAGCATCGACGGCCACGGCTCGGTGAGGACCAGGTAGCCGCCCCCGCCGTCGGGGACCTCGTTCGCCTCGTCGTCGACGACGGTGGCGGAGATTCCCGGCAGGGCGCGCTGTGCGGAGCCCGGCTTGGTGGCGGTGACGCCCGGCAGCGGGGAGATCATCATCGCGCCGGTCTCGGTCTGCCACCAGGTGTCCACGATCGGGCAGCGGTCGCCGCCGATGTGCTTGCGGTACCAGATCCAGGCTTCGGGGTTGATCGGCTCGCCGACCGAGCCCAGTACGCGCAGGCTCGACAGGTCGAACTTCGCGGGGATGTCGTCGCCCCACTTCATGAACGTACGGATCGCCGTGGGAGCCGTGTAGAGGATGGTGACGCCGTACTTCTGCACGACCTCCCAGAAGCGGCCCTGGTGCGGGGTGTCCGGCGTGCCCTCGTACATCACCTGGGTGGCGCCGTTCGCGAGCGGCCCGTAGACGATGTAGGAGTGCCCGGTCACCCAGCCGATGTCGGCCGTGCACCAGTAGACGTCGGTCTCCGGCTTCAGGTCGAAGACCGCGTGGTGGGTGTACGCGGTCTGCGTGAGGTAGCCGCCCGAGGTGTGCAGGATGCCCTTCGGCTTACCCGTGGTCCCCGAGGTGTAGAGGATGAAGAGCGGGTGCTCGGCGTCGAAGGCCTGCGGGGTGTGGTCGGCGGACTGGCGCCCGACCGCCTCGTGCCACCAGATGTCGCGGCCCTCGGTGAAGGCGGTGTCCTGGCCGGTGCGGCGCACGACGAGCACGTGCTCGACCTGCGGGCACTTGGCGACGGCCTCGTCGATGGCGGGCTTCAGGGCGGTGGGCTTGCCGCGTCGGTAGCCGCCGTCGGCGGTGATGACCAGCTTGGCGTCCGCGTCCTGGATGCGGGAGGCCACGGCGTCGGCGGAGAACCCGCCGAAGACCACGGAGTGCGCGGCGCCGACGCGGGCGCACGCGAGCATCGCGACGACCGCCTCGGGGATCATCGGCAGATAGACGGCGACCCGGTCGCCGGCCTCGACACCCAGCTCGGTCAGGGCGTTGGCGGCCTTGGAGACCTCGTCCTTGAGCTCGGCGTAGGTGATCGCGCGGCTGTCGCCGGGCTCGCCCTCGAAGTGGATGGCGACGCGGTCCCCGTTGCCGGCCTCGACGTGGCGGTCCACGCAGTTGTACGCGACGTTCAGCTTGCCGTCCGCGAACCACTTCGCGAAGGGCGGGTTCGTCCAGTCGAGCGTCTCGGTCGGCTCGGTGGCCCAGGTCAGACGCCGGGCCTGCTCGGCCCAGAAGCCCAGCCGGTCCGCGTCGGCCTGTGCGTACGCAGCCTCTTTCACATTGGCGGCGGCGGCCAGATCGGCGGGCGGTGCGAACCGCCGCTCCTCCTTGAGCAGATTGGCCAGGCTCTCATTGCTCACGACATCTCCCTTTCCCAGGGTGTCCGTTGTGTCCCCGGGCATAGCTCATCAGTCAGCGGCCCAGGTGACAAGGGGTAGCCGCGAATTGGTTTAGACCTATATCACGAGTCGGCCCGCACGAGAACGGCGTGCGAATGGCCCCTTCCCGACGCAGGGTGCGAGAAGAGGCCACACGATGGCACGGATACGGGAGGCTACCGGTTCACCGGCGCCGCGGTTCAGGCGTGCTGACCCACGCTGTCGAAAACCCGGCAGTCGAAGAAGTCCTCACCTTCGGACAGCAGATACGCCTGCGCCTCGCCCACGTGGAAGTACATCCCGTGCAGCTCCAGGGTGCCCTCGGCGAGTCGCCGGGCCACCGATTCGTGGGCCCGCAGGTGCTCCAGCTGCTGGACCACATTGGTCAGGCACAGCTGCTCCACCGCGTCCGCCGGGAGCCGGCCCGAGATCCGGGCCCAGGCGTGGTGGCGGCTGGCCATCCGCTCCAGGCTGGGCAGCCCGTGCCGCAGCCAGCGGCGCAGCGGGGTCATCGGCACCCCCGGCGCGGAGCTGAGCAGGGCCTGCATGGCCCCGCAGCCCGAGTGCCCGCACACCGTGATGCTGTCCACCTTCAGCACGTCCACGGCGTACTCGATCGCCGCCGCGACGGAGTCGTCCGTGGACTCCGCGCCGGGCAGCGGCACCAGATTGCCGACGTTGCGGACCGTGAAGAGGTCACCCGGCCCGCTGGCCGTGATCATGCTGGTCACCAGGCGCGAGTCCGCGCAGGTGAGGAAGAGCTGGGAGGGCCGCTGCCCCTCGCGGGCCAGCCGGGCCAGCTCGTCCCGGACGTGCGGAGCCGTATCGCGCTGGAAGGCGCTGATCCCACTGGCCAGCTGGCCGGCGCCGCGCCGCCGGGGGGTCGGCGCGGGGGCCTGTGTCCCGGAGGTCTGTGCCCCGGAGTCCTGTGCCCCGGCGGCCTGAGGATCCGTGGCCGCCGCTGCCGCCATGGCCGAGGCGGTGGCCGTACGGGTACCCGTCGGACGGTGGTCGCAGTGGTTCTGCCAGGGGGTCCAGGGCCGACAGCACTGGTGCACCCCGCGCTGGGCACCGCGGCGGGACCGGCCGGTGTGGTGGCTCCCGTCGGCCCCTTCGGTTCCGTGGGCCCCTTCGGTTCCGTCGGCAGCGTCCGTTCCGTCGGCGGGGTCGCCGCCGGCGAGCCGGGCCGCAGCTCCGGAGCGGCCGGTGACCTCCAGCGAGCCCCCGTGCGCCAGGTGGGACTCCTGCCAGTCGTGCAGCGTCTCGTAGGCCGCGTGGTCCATGAAGGAGCCGTCCAGCTCGATCACCGCGTGCGCGTCGTGTGGAATCTGGTTCAGCACCCGGCTCAGCCGCGGGACCGCGAGGAAGGTCAACTGCCCGCGTGCCCGCACCAGGTGCGTCCCGTCGTCCAGCCGTTCCGCGGTGATCCGGGTCCGGGCGAGCCGGTGCAGGGCCAGGGCGACGGCCACCGCGATGCCGATGGCCACGCCCTCCAGGACCCCGCCGAGCACCACGGCCGCGATCGTCGTGCCGTAGACCAGGATCTCCCGGTGCCGGGTGACACTGCGCATGTGCGTGATGCTGACCATCTGCACGCCCACCGCCATCACCAGGGCGGCCAGCGCGGCCAGCGGGATCAGGTCGAGGGCGGGGACCAGCAGACCGGCCGCGAGCAGCACCCAGAACCCGTGCAGCATGGCCGATTTCCGACTGGCCGCACCTGACTTGACGTTCGCCACACTGCGGACGGCCACACCGGTGATGGGCAGGCCGCCGAGGGCCCCGGAGACGATGTTCGCCGCCCCCTGACCCCGCAGTTCCCGGTTGAGGTCGGCGCGCGGCGGGCGGTTGCCCGTACGGCGCTCGGAGGCGATGAGCTTGTCGGTCGCGACCGCGGAGAGCAGCGACTCCACGCTGCCGACCAGGGTGATGGTCAGTACGGCGGCGATGAGGCCGAGGATCGGCCCCTGGGGCAGCTCGGGCAGGGCGTGGCTGCTCCAGGACGGCAGGTCCACCCGGGGCAGGCTGAGCCCGGCCAGCGCCGCGAAGACGGTGGCCGTGGCGACGGCGGCGAGAGCTGCCGGCACCTTGCGCAGGGCGTGGCCCACCCGTCCGGGCAGCCGCGGCCAGCCGAGCAGGACGATCAGGGTCAGCGCGCTGATGCCGAGGGCGACCGGGTGCAGGTCGGCCAACTGTCCGGGAAGGCCGAGGACGTTGGCCACGGCCGAACTCTGAGGCGTGCCGCCGAGCACGATGTGCAGCTGGGCCAGCGCGATGGTCACGCCGATGCCCGCGAGCATGCCGTGCACGATGGCGGGGCTGACCATGAGCGCCGACCGGGCGGTGCGCAGGAAGGCGAGGCCGAGCTGGCAGACACCGGCGAGCACGGTGATGGCGCACGTGGTCCGCCACCCGTAGTGCTGGATCAACTCGGCGGTGACCACGGTGAGTCCGGCGGCGGGCCCGCTCACCTGGAGCGGAGCGCCGCCGAGACGCCCGGCCACGATCCCGCCGACGGCCGCGGCGACCAGACCGGCCTGGAGTGGGGCTCCGGTGGCCAGGGCGATGCCGAGGGAGAGCGGCAGGGCGATCAGGAAGACGGCGATGGAGGCGGAGAGATCGGCGGGGAGATCCTTGCGGATCTTGTCGGTCGTGCGTGTGGTGGAGGTGGCTGTCATAGGTTCCCGTCTCCTCGGGGGAGGGATGAAGCGGCGGGAGTCTCAACACTCAGTAAATGGACGGTAATGGAGAGTAAAGGCGAGTGGGGGATTATTCGGGCAAATGGCCTATGAATTACCACTCAAGAGTGATTAAGCATTTTGTCCGGCTTGTCCTACCTATCTCACATAGGGCCGCATGGGACGTTGCAGCGCGGAAGTCCTGCGATGGAACTGCGAGGGAGAGGTGGGGCGGATGATCGCCGCCACGAAGAAGATCGCCGGCGGCGTGGTCGCCACGGCGCTGGTCCTGGGGGTCGCCGGGTGCAGCACCTCGGAACCCGCCAAGTCCGCGGCTCCCGGGGCCCCGAACGTGCGCAAGGGAGCCGCTGCGGAGGCTCCCGGCAGCGTCAACCGGCCCATCGGCGACGGCTCGACGGCCTACACCGGCCCCCAGCCGAACGTACAGAAGCCGCAGAAGCTGAAGCCCGGGGAAAAGCCGCCGCAGTTCGTGGTGTTCTCGTGGGACGGGGCCGGCGAGGACAGCCAGAAGCTCTTCTCGCACTTCCGCGAGGTCGGCAAGAAGTACAACGCCCGCATGACGTACTTCCTCAGCGGCGTCTATCTGCTCCCGGAGGAGAAACGCTCCCTCTACATCGCGCCGCAGCACGCGCCCGGCCGCTCCGACATCGGCTTCGGCGACCTCCAGGGCATCAAGGACACCGCCACCCAGCTCCGCGCGGCCTGGCTGGAGGGCAATGAGATCGGCACCCACTTCAACGGGCACTTCTGCGGGCCCGACGGCGGTGTCGGCACGTGGTCCGTCGACGAGTGGAAGAGCGAGATCAAGCAGGCCAAGTCCTTCGTCAAGAACTGGAAGACCAATGCGGGCCTGAAGAACCTGGAAGCGCTCCCCTTCGACTACGACAAGGAGCTCATCGGCGCCCGCACACCCTGTCTCGAAGGCCAGAAGAACTTCATGCTGGCCGCGAAGGACCTGGGCTTCCGCTACGACTCCAGCGGCATCAGCAAGCAGATCTGGCCCAGGAAGACGGACGGGCTCTGGGACATCCCGCTGCAGCTGGTCCCCATGCCGGGCCGCGCCTTCGACACCCTGAGCATGGACTACAACTACATGGTCAACCAGTCCGGAACGACCTCGCAGGGCGACCCCTCGCAGCACAAGTACTGGGGCGACCAGATGCGCGACGGCCTGCGGCAGGCCTTCGACCGGGTCTACCAGGGCAACCGCGCACCGCTGATCATCGGCAACCACTTCGAGTCCTGGAACGGCGGCACCTACATGCGTGCCGTCGAGGAGTCCATCAAGGGCATGTGCACCCAGAAGGACGTCCGCTGCGTGCCGTTCCGGGAGCTGGTGGACTGGCTGGACGCCCAGGACCCCAAGACCCTGGAGTGGATGCGCACCCTCGATGTCGGCGAGACGCCGAAGGAGGGCTGGGCGAAGTTCATGACCGCGGGGCCGCCGGCGGCGCCGGCCGCCCCCGCAGGTGTCACGCCGGCTGCGGAGCCGGCCGGTGAGAGCGAGGACGAGGGCTGACGAGCGCCTCGTTGCCGTCGGGCTCCTCCAGGTGCCGGGGACCTTCGAGGCCCTCGCGCAGGACGAAATCGGAGTCGACCTGGTCCGCCAGGTCGACCCCGGTCTTGGCGTTGCCCCAGCTCTCCGCGTTCTTGAGGTGGAAGCGCACCATCTGTTCGGTGTAACGGCTCCAGTCGCGGTGCGCGTACGAGTCGTCGGCGGCGTCCTGGAGTGTCTGGAGGGCGAACCGGTTGGTCGCCTCCAGCAGCTCGAAGGCGGCCGGGCGGCCCTTCTCCATCGCCCGTACCCAGTCCGAGTGCCCGACGGTGACCAGCAGGTCCTCGCCCACCTCGTCCTGGAGGAACTCGATGTCCTCGGGACCCTGCACCTTGTTGCCGACGACCTTGAGCGCGACCCCGAAGTCCCGTGCGTACTCCTTGTACTGGCGGTAGACGGAGACGCCCTTGCGGGTCGGCTCGGCGACCAGGAAGGTCATGTCGAAGCGGGTGAACATGCCCGAGGCGAAGGAGTCGGAGCCGGCCGTCATGTCGACGACCACGTACTCGTCCGGTCCGTCGACGAGGTGGTTGAGGCAGAGTTCGACCGCACCGACCTTGGAGTGATAGCAGGCCACGCCCAGGTCGGCCTCGGTGAACGGCCCGGTGGCCATGAGCCGTACGGGCTCCCCGTCGAGCAGAAGCGTGTGCGCGCAGGCCTCGTACACCGGGTTGTCCTCGGTGACCCGCAGCAGGCGCGAGCCCCGGCCGGGAGGGGTGGTCTTGATCATCGTGTCGGCTGACGCGATGCGGGGATTGGAGCCCCGCAGGTACTCCTTGATCAGGGGCAGGTGCGCGCCCAGGGCGGGCAGGGCGGCGGCCTCGTCCTCGCCGAGTCCGAGTGCGGCGCCCAGGTGCTGGTTGATGTCGGCGTCCACCGCGACGACGGGGGCCTCATTGGCGGCGAGGTGGCGGATGAAGAGGGAGGACAGCGTCGTCTTGCCGCTGCCGCCCTTTCCCACGAAAGCGATCTTCATGTTCACCAAGGGTAGTGGGTCAGTCGCGTTGTGTTGTCAAGGTGAGTGAAGAAGACCACTCCAACGAGGGGTCGGTGCTATGGGTGCGCAGTGCGTAGGCTCCCTACTTATGAGTAGCGCTTCTGACCCGCTGGCCGCACTGGCAGGGCTGCCGGGTGTCGCCGAGTCCGTGGATTCCGTACGCAAGGCAGTGGACCGGGTCTACGGGCACCGGGTGATGCGTCGCCGCAGTGGCGAGATCACCTCGGAGGCCGCCCTGCGCGGCGCCCGCGGGAGCGCGGCGCTGTCCGGCGCGGACTGGGCTCTGGAGGAGGTGCGCCGCCGGACCGACTTCGGGTCGGAGCCGGAGGCGTTGACGGTGGGCGCCGCCCTGCGGCTCACGGCGGAGGCCGGCCAGCTGCTGAGCATCTGGCGCCAGTCGCCGCTGCGCGTCCTGGCACGCCTCCACCTCGTGGCGTCGGGTTCGACGGCGCAGGGGGACGTGGTGGGCCGCCCCCGCCTGGCGGGCGAGCCGGTGGTGGAGCCCCTGGTGGAACTTCCGCTGCCGAGCGCGGAAGAAGTCGCCGGCCGGCTGGACGGCCTGTCCCGTCTGGTCATCGCGGGCGGCTCCGCCCCGGCCCTGATCACGGCGGCGGTGGTACACGGCGAACTGCTGGCCCTGCGTCCCTTCGCCTCGTACAACGGGCTGGTCGCGCGGGCGGCCGAGCGCATCGTCCTGATCAACAGCGGCCTGGACCCGAAGGCCATCTGCCCGGCTGAGGTCGGCCATGCGGAGCAGGGGCGCGAGGCCTATCTGGCCGCCTTCGAGGGCTACGTCTCCGGCACGCCGGAGGGGATGGCCGCCTGGATCGCCCACTGTGGCCGTGCGATCGAGCTCGGTGTCCGCGAGTCGACGGCGGTCTGCGAAGCCCTGCAGCGCGGCGCCGCCTGAGCCCGCTCCGGAGCGTTTCGGCTCTTCGGAGGGCTTCGGCGCGGGTGTCGGCCTCAGACCTGCCCCGGACATGGGTTGCGGCGACACCGTACTGCTTTGGTGTCGCCGCTGGCATTTACGCCCAGTTACCAAGCGTCCTCGAAAGTTGCCCATCAGGTCGGGGTCTTTGCCCGTTACCTGGTGCGGCTGGCCCGTAATCGACGGGTCGACGTCGCGTGGGTGCTCGGCGCTCATGCATCGGTCCGTGGGCCTTACTGCGTTTTAAAGATGATCCTCTCGGATGTTCTTTGGTCTCGCGGGCCGTTGCTTTATTTGTACTCCGCTTGGGAGCTATGCGGAAGCCCTGGCCCCACTTTTTACTTTCCAGGATGAGGCAGGGCGAACCGGAGAGCGCATATCGCCGGCAGATCAGGACATTCAGGAAGGCGAGACGGCGGCCAGAGCGTGGGCACGGCGCCGACTCGCGTACCAGACCAGACCCGCTGTGGCGGCTGCCGCACCCACGGCGGCCGCGGCGACCAGCGCCGGCCGCGTCGGCATCGACAGCCCGGGCAGCCGCTGCTTCAGTCGCACCGGCCGGTTGAAGACCAGGACCGGCCAGTCGCGGGCCACCGCCTCCCGGCGCAGCGCGCGGTCGGGATTGACGGCGTGCGGGTGTCCGACCGCTTCGAGCATCGGGACGTCGGTGGCCGAGTCGCTGTAGGCGTAACACCGGGCGAGGTCGTACCCCTCGGACTCCGCGAGCTCGCGTACGGCCTCCGCCTTGGTGGGGCCGTAGGCGTAGTACTCGATCTCGCCGGTGAAACAACCGTCGTCGCCCACGACCATGCGTGTGGCGACGACCCGGTCCGCACCGAGCATCTCGCCGATCGGCTCGACCACCTCCGCGCCGGAGGTCGACACGATCACCACGTCGCGGCCGGCCATGTGATGGGCTTCGATGAGGGAGGCGGCCTCGTCGTAGATGATCGGGTCGATGAGGTCGTGCAGGGTCTCCGCGACGATCTCCCGTACCTGCTGCACGTTCCACCCCTTGCAGAGGGCGGACAGGTACTCCCGCATCCGTTCCATCTGATCGTGATCGGCGCCGCCGGCCAGGAAGATGAACTGCGTGTACGCGGTGCGCAACACGGCTCGCCGGTTGATCAGGCCGCCTTGGTAGAAGGACTTGCTGAACGTCAAGGTGCTCGACTTCGCAATGACCGTCTTGTCCAGATCGAAGAAGGCTGCGGTGCGAGGCGAGGAGTGCGGCAAGGGCTGATTTTCCACGCACCGAGCATATGCGCCCACCATTCGGCGTAAGGTGTGGCGCGTGGGTTTGCCTGAGAAGGCTCTCGGGTACACCATGGAAGTCACGGATCGTTCGCGACCGTGCTAACCCGGTCTGGCTCCTCCCCCCCCGAGTCGGACCGTGGGGACGACCCCCGCTCTCCCCCCCGGCGGGGGTCGTCGCATGTCCGGACGCGGTTCGCGTCCCTGCCTTCGGCCCCAGGTGACCATCCCTCCGGCCCTTCCCCTCGCGCGGGGCGACCCGGCGAAGGCCCTCACCCCCTCAGACTCGTGACGGTGCGTAGTGGTTCCGCCGCGCTCCGGAACTCACCTGGGCGGGTGACCGGGTTATTCACAATCGATGGGTTGTCCACAGTTATCGAGCAAGATCCACTCCTTTTTCCTGATCGCTGCACGGTGATTCCAGCCGCGATGTCCGCGGTGCTGGATTTTCAGTGAGAAGGGGGCGGAGATCGTGGCTCGATCGAAGTCGTGTGAAACGCCGGAGTCCGTGGTCGGAAGGGGGACGGGGGCCGGGGCGGGCGTCGGGCCCGTGGCCGGGGCCACCCCCGGCGGCGGGCGGCCGCTGATCATCACCGAGGACCCCCTGCTGCTCGACGACCTGCTGAGGCTGTGCGCGGCCGCGGGCGCAGAGCCGCACGTGCACCATGCGGTGCCCGAGCAGAGCGGGGCGGCAGCGGAGGAGGACGGCGGTCTCGCCGGAAGCGCTGCGGGAGGCGCAAGCGGCGGCAGTGCAGCGGGCGTTGCCTGGGAAGCCGCGCCCCTCGTGCTGGTCGGGGACGACGCCGCCCGGCGTGTGCGAGGGGCGCCCCGCAGGGACGGGGTGTTCCTCGTCGGCCGGGACCTGGACGACCCGCTCGTGTGGCAGCGGGCGGTGGAGATCGGCGCCGAGGAGGTGCTGCGGCTCCCCGACGCCGAGAGCCAGCTCGTCGACCGCATCGCCGACGTCGTGGAAGGGGCTGGGCGGCCCGCCCTCGCCGTCGGGGTGATCGGCGGCAGCGGCGGGGCCGGAGCCTCCACCCTCGCCTGCGCACTCGCCGTCCGGGCAGCCCGCGCCGGGGAGCGGACCATCCTCATCGACGGCGATCCGCTGGGCGGCGGCATGGACGTACTGCTCGGCGGTGAGAGCGCCGAAGGGCTGCGCTGGCCGGACTTCGCCGGCTCGCGGGGCAGGGTCGGCGCCGGAGCGCTGGAGGAGTCCCTGCCCGAGCTGCACGCCCTGCGGGTGCTCAGCTGGGACCGCGGGGACCGGGTGGTGGTGCCGCCCGCCGCGATGCGGTCGGTGGTGGCGGCGGCGCGCCGCCGGGGCGGGGTCGTCGTGGTCGACCTCCCCCGGAGGGTGGACGAAGCCGTGGCCGAGGTGCTGGCACAGCTCGACCTGGTGCTGATGGTGGTGCCCGGCGAGCTGCGGGCCGTGGCCGCCGCGGGCCGGGTGGCCGCCGGGGTGCGGATGGTGGCCCGGGACGTGCGCGTGGTCGTACGGGGCCGCTGCCCGGGCGGTCTCGAAGCCGAGGCCGTGGCCGGGCTGCTGGGGGCGCCGCTGGCCGGCGAGGTGCCGGTCGAGGTGGGGTTGCCGGGACGGGTGGCCGAGGGCGAACCGCCGGGCGCGCAGGGCCGGGGCGCGCTGGCCCGCTTCTGCGACGGCTTCTGGCAGCGGGCGCTCGGCGCCGCCCAGGGGGTGCCGGCATGAGCGCCGTACTCCTGGACGCGGTGCGCCGGCGGCTCGCCGAGAGCGGGGCAGAGCCGACCCCGGCGCGGGTGGCGGCGGCCCTGCGAGCCCAGGGCCGGCTGCTCGGGGATGCCGAAGTGCTCGGTGTGGCAGCCGAGCTGCGCTCCGAACTGGTCGGCGCGGGGCCCCTGGAGGCGCTGCTCGCCGACCCGGAGGTCACCGATGTGCTGGTGGCGGCCCCCGATCGGGTGTGGGTGGACCGCGGTGGCGGGCTGGAGCTGACCGGGGTGACCTTCGCCGACGCCGAGGCCGTGCGCAGGCTCGCCCAGCGGCTGGCCGCCGTCGCGGGGCGGCGCCTCGACGACGCCCGGCCCTGGGTGGACGCCCGGATGCCGGACGGCACCCGGCTGCATGCCGTGCTGCCCCCCGTCTCCGTCGGCTCGGCCTGCCTCTCGCTGAGGGTGGTGCGGCCGCGGGCCTTCACCCTGGAGGAACTCGTCGCGGCGGGGACACTGCCGCCCGGCGGGCACCGGCTGCTCCGGGACATGGTCGAGGCCCGGCTGTCTTTCCTCGTCTCCGGTGGCACCGGGACGGGCAAAACCACTCTGCTCAGCGCCCTGTTGGGGCTCGTCGGCCCCGGCGAGCGGATCGTGCTGGCAGAGGATTCGGCCGAGCTGCGCCCCAACCATCCGCACGTGGTGCGGCTGGAGACCCGGCCGGCCAACCAGGAGGGGGCGGGCCTGGTCACGTTGGCGGACCTGGTCCGGCAGGCGCTGCGGATGCGGCCCGACCGGCTGGTGGTCGGCGAGGTGCGGGGCGCTGAAGTGGCGGACCTGCTCGCCGCGCTGAACACCGGGCACGAGGGGGGCTGCGGCACGGTCCACGCCAATGCCGCCGCTCATGTCCCGGCCCGGCTGGAGGCGCTCGGGACGGCCGCCGGGCTCGACCGGGCTTCCCTCCACAGCCAGCTGGCCGCCGCGCTCACCCTGGTGCTCCACCTGGTCCGGGACCGGGAGGGGCGGCGCCGGCTGGCCGAGGTGCACGTGCTGGAGCGGGACGCCGCCGGGCTGGTGGTCACCGTACCGGCGCTGCGCTGGTCCGCCCGGGGCTTCGTACGGGAGCGGGGCTGGGAGCGGCTCCGTCCACTGCTGCGAGGTGCCCGGTGAGCGCCGGGGCGGGGCTGTCGGTGCCACTGTTCGCCGGGGTGCTGTGTGCCGGAGCGGCCGCCTGGGGGCTCGCCGGGGGCGGCGACCGGGTGTCCCGGCGGGCCCGGGTGGTGCTCGCGGCGGGCGGTGCCGTGGTTCCGGGAGGGCCGGTGCGCTGGGATCGGCTGCTGAGCGCCGTACGGGTGCGGGCTGCGCACTGGCGGGAGTGGGCCTGTCTCGGGGCCGGGCTCGTGGTCGCGGTTCTCGGAGGGTCGGTGATCCCCCTGCTGGCGGGAGCGGCCGCGGTACCGGTGGTGCGGCGGTGGCTCCGGGTGCGGGCCAGGGAGCGGGCCAGGGCGGCGCGGGCCGCCGAGGTGGTGGCCCTGTGCGGGGCGGCGGTGGGCGAGCTGCGTGCGGGGGCCCAGCCCGGACAGGCGCTGACGGCGGCGATGCGGAGGACGGCTGCGGGTCCCGGCGGGCCGGGGCCGGCGGAGGCGGGCGTCCTGGCCGCCGCGGCGTTCGGCGGGGACGTGCCCGGGGCGCTGCGTCAGGCGGCGCGGGAGCCCGGTGCGGAGGGATTGGCCGGGATGGCGGCCTGCTGGCGGGTGTCGGTGGACGGCGGTGCGGGACTGGCCGCCGGGCTCGACCGGCTGGAGGGTGCCCTGCGGGCCGAGCGGGACCGGCAGGAGTCGCTGCGGGCCCAGCTGGCGGGGGCGCGGTCCACGGTCGTGGTGCTCGCCCTGCTGCCGCTGGTGGGCCTGCTGATCGGCACGGGGCTGGGCGCGGATCCGCTGCGGGTGCTGTTGCACACCCCGATGGGGTGGGGCTGCCTGGCGGCGGGCGGGGTGCTGGAGGTGCTGGGACTGCTGTGGTGTCGCCACATCGTCCGGGCGGTGGAGCGGTGATGGGCGGCTTGGGCGGTGGAGCGGTGATGGGCGGCTTCTTCGTCCACAGGCTGGGGATGGCCCTGTGCCTCGGACTGGTGGCGCTGTGGGCGGTGTCGGCGGTGTCGGCGCAGATCAGGGCGCGCGCGGACCGGCGCAGGATCGCGGCCCTGCTGGGGGCGCAGACCGGCCTGCGCGGGCCGGTGTTCGGCTCGCGGGTACGGGGCGTGGCGGCGGCATGGGCGGGGCCGGCCGGGGTACTGCTGGCGGGCTGGTTGCTCGTCGGCGGGGTGGCGGGTGCGGCCGTCGGAGGTCTGGCCGCGGTCGGGGTGAGGCGTTGGCAGGCCAGGGCCCGGCCGCCGGCCGCAGTGGATCCGAGGGAGGCGGAGCGACAGCTGCCGTTGGCCGCTGATCTGTTGGCCGCGTGCCTGGCGGCCGGAGCGGGCCCCGTGGTCGCCGCGGAGGTGGTCGGGGAGTCGCTGGGCGGCCCGGTGGGCGAGCGGCTGGCGAGGGCCGGGGCGGAGCTGCGGCTCGGCGGCGAACCGGGCGCCGGGTGGGGGACGTTGGCCGAGATACCGGGGGCCCGGCCGCTGGCGGAATGCCTGGAACGGGCCGCCCGGACGGGCGCGCCCGCGGCGCAGCCGGTCTCCCGCCTCGCGTCGGGGCTCCGGGAGGAGCGGGCCCGCCGGGCGGGAGCCAGGGCGCAGCGGGCGGCGGTCCTCGTCACCGCACCGGTGGGGCTGTGTTTCCTCCCCGCTTTTCTCGCGATCGGGGTCGCTCCGGTGGTGATCGGTATGGCCTCGGAACTTCTCTCGAACACCTGAAATCGCATGGACCACAAACGTCAACAACGGAAATCCAGCAGGGGGTTGTCATGAGGATCATCTGGTTTCGCATGCGGACGGCGCTGAGCGGTCGCCGGGGCGATGCGGGCATGTCCACGTCGGAATACGCCATGGGCACCATCGCGGCCTGCGCATTCGCGGCCGTTCTCTACAAGGTGGTGACGAGTGAAGTCGTCGCCACGGCCCTTCAGTCGACCATTGGAAAGGCGCTCGATGTGCCGTTCTGAGGGGAAGCCCCGGGAGGGTCGCGCAACGGCGGACCGGGGATATGTGACGGCCGAGGCCGCCTTGGTGATCCCGGCGCTGGTGCTGTTCGCGGCGCTTCTGGTGTGGGCGTTGATGGCAGCGGCCGCGCAGATCCGATGTGTGGACGCGGCCCGGGCAGGCGCCCGGGCGGCGTCCAGGTCGGAACCGGCGGAGGTGGCAGTCGCGGCGGCCCGGGCGGGCCCGCCGACCGGGGGGCGGGGGGTGGGCGAGCGGGTGGGGGGGCGCGTGCGGGGGGCGGT
>NZ_JBSGZI010000014.1:0-110809 GCF_053610945.1 Streptomyces sp. NPDC054849 | reverse complement strand
CGTGCATGGTGGGGCGCGAGCAAGCCTGTGAGGCCGGTGGAGTCACCGGCCTCACAGGCGCTCCTGCTAGGGCGTGAGCAGGAGCTTGCCGCGGGTACCGCCGGCGGCCAGCCGGCGGTGTGCCTCAGGGCCCTCGGTGAAGTCGCCCACCGCGGCCACACGCAGCGTGAGGACGCCCTCGTCCACCAGGCCGGAAAGGATCGCGAGCTGGTCGCCGTCCTGCTCGACGAAGGTCTGGGACACGGTGATCCCGCGCTCCTCCTTGGGCGGCTCGGGGGCGTAGACGGAGACCGCGCGCCCGCCGTCCCGCACCGCGCCTATGACGCGCGGTGCGATGCCCGCCGTCTCCAGCAGGACGTCGGCGATGCCGGAGGGGACGGGCTCGGACGAGGAGATGACGCTCTCGGCTCCCAGTTCGCGCGCGAGTTCGGCGTCCTCGGGCCGGGCGAGCGCGATCACGCGCGTGCCCCTGGAGGCGGCGAGCTGGATCGCGAACCCGCCGACGGCCCCGACGGCGCCGCTGACCAGGAGAGTCTCGCCGTCCCGGAGCGCCGCCCCCTCCAGTGCCTGGTAGGCCGTGAGACCGCCCAGGGGCAGCGCCGCCGCGTGGACCAGGTCGACGGTGGTGGGGGCGGGGGCGGCCAGGGCGGCGTCCAGGGCGACGTACTCCGCGTGGGTGCCCACACCGGTCGCGTACTGGGCGGACATGGCCACGATCCGGTCACCGGGGACGAAGCGGTCCGTCCCTTCGCCGACGGCCTCGACGGTGCCGGACAGGTCCCAGCCGAGAATGAGCGGGAAGGGGTGCGTGAGGCTGTCGGCCCGTGCACCCGAACGGACGAGCAGTTCGACGGGGTTCACGGCCGTCGCCGCGGTGCGGACGAGGATCTGCCCGGGCCCTGGAGCCGGACGGGGTACCTCCGCGACCGTCAGCTGGTCGGGGTCGCCGTACTGGGGCAGGGTCAGCGCGCGCATGGTGGGTGCCTTTCGACGGGTCGGAACGAACGAACTCCTGCATCATAAATGCTTGCACAAGCATATTACTCTTCCTAGGATGGTGTCACCGCCCCAAAGCCCCCTGCCCTCCTGGAGGTTCCTCCCCCATGCCCAGAACCACGGAATCCCCTGCGACGGGGAGCAGCCGGCTGCCCTCGCTGACCGGCATACGGTTCATCGCCGCCGTCCTGGTCTTCCTGCACCACGGCATCTGGGTGAACGTGTTCTCGGACCAGGACGTCGTGTCGTTCTACCGGGACCTCTTCATCAACGCCGGACACGTAGGCGTCTCCTTCTTCTTCATCCTGAGCGGCTTCGTCCTCACCTGGTCCGCCCGCAAGAAGGACACGTTCGGCCGCTACCTGCGCCGCCGCGTGGCAAAGGTCTACCCCAACCACGTCGTCACCTTCGTGGCCGCGCTCCTGCTGCTCTCCACGGCCACCCAATGGCACCAGGCCGTCCCCAACCTGCTCCTGATCCAGTCCTGGTTCCCCCGGTACGACGTGCTGTTCAGTGTCAACCCGCCGAGCTGGTCGCTGGCCTGCGAAGCCCTCTTCTACCTGTCCTTCCCCCTGCTTCTGCGCTGGGTGAACAAGATCCGCGTGGAGCGGTTGTGGTGGTGGGCCGGCGGTACCGTCGCCGCCGTCTTCGCGGTCGCCGTCTTCGCGCAGTTCGTCCTGCCGGCCGACCCGGCCATGCCCGACGGTCAGCCGATCGGCCTGTATCAGTTCTGGTTCGTCTACGCCTTCCCGCCCGTGCGCGCCCTGGACTTCCTGCTCGGCATCCTGCTGGCGAAGCTCGTGATGAACGGCCGATGGATCCGGATCGGCCTGGGACCGGCCGCGCTGCTCTTCCTCGCCTGCTACGCCCTGGCAAGTGAACTCCCGTACGTCTACGGGCTGAACGCCGCCACCATCATCCCTCTGGCCCTTCTGGTCCCCGCCGCCGCCGTCGCGGACACCGAGGGCAGGCGCACCTTCCTGCGCGGCCGCGTCGCCACGTGGCTCGGCGAGGTCAGCTACGCCTTCTACCTGGTCCACGTGGTCGTGCTGATCTGGGTGCGCGGCAAGCTCGGCCATCCGCAGGGATGGGACGTCGCCACCGGCATCCTGCTGCTGGCCGGCGGTCTCGTGCTGAGCCTCCTCGTGGCCTGGGCCCTGCACGCGTGGGTGGAGAACCCCGCGATGCGGCGCTGGAGCAAGCCGAAGGCCGACCGCGCGCCCGCGCACCGGACGTCCGTCCCCGCGGCAGGGGCCGACGCCGGCGCGCTGCCCGGGTCCGATGCCGGTACCGGGGCCGGACGCGAGCCCGCCCGAACCGTCTGATCGGGCCGGTACCGAGCCGTCCGACGGCGCCACCACGACCACCTCTCAGCCCTCGGGAGAACCCCATGACCACGGCAACATCCAGCAAGCCCGAATCCATCGGCTTCGGCGGCGAGCCCAATCCGTACGCGCTCTACGCACGCCTCCGCGCCCAGGCCCCGGTCAGCCACATGACCCTGCCGGACGGCGGAGAGTTCTGGCTCGTCACCCGCTTCGCGGACGCCAAGGACGCGCTCACGGACGACCGGCTGAGCAAGGACCCCAACCGCGTCGGTCCGCAGTGGCGGGCCACCGTCGCCCAGCCGACCGACGGCGAGGACGCCTCCCTCGTACGGCACCTGCTCAACGTCGACCCGCCGGACCACACGCGGCTGCGGCGGCTGGTGCACAAGGGCTTCACCCCACGCCGGATCGAATCACTGCGCAGCCGGATCCAGCAGATCACCGACGACCTGCTGGACCACATGGAGGGCCTCGAGGGCCCGGTCGACCTGCTCCAGGAATTCGCCTTCCGCCTGCCGGTCACCGTGATCTGCGAGCTGCTCGGCGTCCCCCTCGACGACGTCGACCGCATCCACGAGTGGTCGACCGCGCTCTCCACCCTCGTCGCCGACGAGGCGGGCCACGCCCGCGTCGCCGACGCCTCGCTCCAGCTCGGGACCTACATCGCCACACTGATCGAGCACAAGGCCGAGCACCCGGGCAACGACCTGATCAGCGCCCTCATAGAAGCGCGTGACGACGGTCGGCGTCTCTCGCACGCGGAGCTGACCGCCATGTCCTTCCTGATCCTGGTCGGCGGTCACGAGACCACCGTCCACCTGATCGCCAACGGAATGCTCGCGCTGATGCAGCACCCCGACCAGATGGCACTGCTGCAGAAGGACCCCTCGCTGATCACGGGGGCCGTCGAGGAGTTCCTGCGCTTCGAGGGATCGGTGGAGGTGGCGACGTGGCGCTTCGCCACCGAGCCGATCGACGTCGGCGGCGTCCTGATACCCGAAGGGGCACCGGTCCTGATCTCGCTCGCCTCGGCGAGCCGCGACCCGCAGCGCTTCGAGAACCCGGACACCTTCGACATCACCCGGGGCGACTCCGGGCATCTCGTCTTCGGCCAGGGCCTGCACTACTGCCTCGGCGCCCCGCTGGCCCGGATGGAGGGCCAGATCGCCGTCGGCAGCCTGGTCAGCCGCTTCCCCGGCATCCGGCTCGCGGCACCGGCCGAGCGCCTGCGCTGGCGCCAGGGGCTGCTGATCCGAGGGCTCTTCGAACTCCCTGTGCACCTGCGCTGATCCACCGTGCGGTTCACATCCCCTCGCTCCCCGCTCCGCAGCACATCCCTCCGGGAGGACCTCCTCATGCCGGCGCCCCTGTTCGCCCTCGTGCTCAGCGTCTTCGGCCTCGGCACCGCCGAGTCGGTGATCGCCGGACTGCTTCCCCAGCTCTCCACCGATCTCGGAGTGTCCCTCAGCCAGGCGGGGCTGCTGGTCTCGGGCTACGCCGTGACCGTGGTGGTCGGCGGTCCGCTCGTCACACTGCTGACCAGCAGGCTTCACCGCCGTCCCCTGCTCATCGGGCTGCTGGTCCTGTTCACGGCCGGCAATCTGGCCGCGGCGCTGGCACCGGGGTACGGGACGCTGATGGCCGCGCGGGTCGCCTCTGCCCTCGCCCACTGCACGATGTTCGCGATCGCCCTGGTCACGGCCTCGGAGATCGCGGGACCCGCGAAGTCGGGCAGCGCCGTGGCCCGGATCATCATCGGCGTCAACCTCTCGACCATCCTCGGGGTGCCGTTGGGGCTGATGCTGGCCCAGCAGTGGACCTGGCGCGCGACGTTCTGGGGGGTGACTCTTCTCAGCCTGGCCGCGCTGGTGGCCGTGGTGGTCCTGGTTCCCCGTACCGCGGCACCTTCCGGCGGCGTCTCGGCGGAGTTCGGCGTACTGCGCGACCGCCGGGTGCTGGTGGCCCTGCTGATGACGGTCGTCGCGATGACCGGAGGCTTCGGCGCCTTCACCTTCCTGACCCCCGTACTGCAACACGTCAGCGGCTTCGGCCCCCAGGCCGTCACCGTGCTGTTGTTCCTCTTCGGGCTGGGATCGCTGGCGGGCGGTGCGCTCGGCGGAAAACTGGCCGACCGCGCGCTGCTGGGATCCCTCACCGTCTTCCTCGGACTCCTCACCCTGGTCCTCCTGGTCTTTGCCGCCGTCGCGTCCCACCCTCTCGCGGCCGTGCCGGCACTGATCGCCTTCAGCGTGCTGTTCTTCGCCCTCAACCCGGGTCTGGGCGCGCGCATCCTCAACTCGGCGGCGGGCCGCGCCCCCACCCTCGCGGTGTCGATGAGCATCGCCTCCGTCCAGGCCGCGATCGCGGCGGGTTCCTGGCTCGGCGGACGGGTGCTGGACGCCGGGCTCGGGCTGACGGCCGTCTTCACCGCCGGATCGCTGCTCACCTGCGCCGGGGGCGTCATCGCGTGGTGGGAGTGGCGCGGCGAACGACGGGCCGCCGTACAGCTCCTCCACGTCTCCGCGACCCCCGCTCCCGCAACGCCCGGCGGGCGGACTGCCGCACATTCGACCGATAGCCAAGGAGTATGACGTGAGCAACACAACGACCCGCAGACGGTTTGTCGCGGGAACCGCCGTCGGCGCAGGCGCCGCGGTCCTCGGCAGCGGCACGGGGCTGATCGGAGCCCGGTCCGCCTTCGCGGCCGGAACGGAGCCGACGGCGTCGGCCGCGACCTCCGGCGGCGCGGCCACGGTGGGGCCGTCCGATGTGCGTTACCCGGACCTGGTCCGCGGCACCAACGCACGCTTCGTCGGCGCCCCGGAATCGGTGCGCGTCGTCGCCACCACCGCGCACGTGGTCAGCGCAGTGCAGGAGGCGGTCGGCGCCGGGAAGCGGATCGCGGTCCGCAGCGGCGGCCACTGCTACGAGGACTTCGTCGCCAACGCCGACGTCAAGGTCGTCATCGACCTGTCGCGGATGAACGCCGTCTCTTTCGACACCGGCCGCAACGCCTTCGTCGTCGAGGCCGGCGCCAAGCTCGGGCACGTCTACGAGATCCTCTTCAAGACCTGGGGAGTGACGGTTCCCGGCGGCGCCTGCCCGACGGTCGGCGCGGGCGGTCACATCCAGGGCGGTGGATACGGTGCCCTGTCGCGCAAGCTCGGCCTGATCAGCGACTACGTGTACGCCGTCGAGGTGGTCACCGTGAATGGCGCCGGAACGGCGCGCGCGGTGATCGCCACGCGGGAGCCCTCCGACCCCAACCGCGACCTGTGGTGGGCCCACACGGGCGGGGGCGGCGGCAACTTCGGTGTCGTCACCCGTTACTGGCTGCGCACCCCCGGGGTCTCGGGAAGCAACCCGGCGCAGCTGCTGCCGCAGCCGCCCTCCGAAGTGTGGATCTCGACCGTCTCCTGGTCCTGGTCCGAGCTGACCCGCGCAGGGTTCACGCAGCTGATGAAGAACTACGGCGACTGGCACGTGCGGTTCAGCGGCCCGAACGCCCCGGAGCTCGCGCTGTTCAGCGAGCTCAAGCCGGCCCACAAGGCCGGGGGAGCCGTATCGCTGACCACCCAGGTCGACGCGGGCGCCCCGAACGCCGAGAAGATGCTCCAGGACTTCATCGCCTACGTAGGCGCGGGCGTCGGCGTCACGGCGCAGGTCGCGGACCACCGCAAGGTGACCTGGCTGCACGCCACCCAGTGGTCCGGGTTCACCGGCCCGGACCCGCTGTTCCGCTTCAAGGGCAAGCCGGGCTACCAGCGGAAGAACTTCACGGACGCCCAGATCGACGCGATGTACCGGCACCTGACGCGCACCGATTACTCCTACGGGGGCGCACTGATGCTGATCTCCGCGTACGGCGGCAAGGTCAACACGTTCGCCCCGGATGCCACGGCGGTGGCCCAGAGGGACTCGGTCCTGAAGGTGCAGACCGCCGTGTTGTGGACCGATCCCGCGGACGACGCGAAGCACCTGGCGTGGCTGCGGGAGTTCTTCCGCGACCTCTACAGCGAGACGGGCGGCGTGCCCGGTCTCGACGGCGTCACGGACGGCATGTTCATCAACTATGCGGACGCGGACGTGAAGGACCCGGCCTGGAACTCCTCGGGCATTCCGTGGCACCGCCTCTACTACAAGGACAACTATCCCAAGCTGCGCCAGGTCAAGGCAAAGTGGGACCCCCGCAACGTCTTCCGCCACGCGCTCTCCGTGGAACTTCCTTCCTGATTACATGCTTGCGAATGAAACTATCTCCGGGTAAGTTTCATGTCATCCCTTCCAACCCCGCCGAAAGGTCTGGTTTCCTCATGAGCTCCACGGGTCGCCTGCAGGGCAAGTCCGCTCTGGTCACCGCTTCTTCCCGCGGCATCGGCCGTGCCATCGCCCTGCGCCTGGCGTCGGACGGCGCTGAAGTCGCCGTGACGTACCAGAGCAACGCGGCCGCCGCCCAGGAGGTCGTCGACACCATCGTCGCCGCCGGCGGCAAGGCCATTGCGATCAAGGCCGACTTCGCCGTCAAGAACGACATCGAGAGTGTCTACAAGGAGGTCCTCAACTCCTTCGGCAAGCTCGACATCGTCGTGAACAACGCGGGCATTGCGGGCAACGGCCCGATCGCCGAACTGGACGACGAGACCTTCGAGAAGGTCGTCGACGTCAACTTCAAGGGCACGTTCTACTCGCTGCGCCAGGCTGCGGCCAAGGTGAGCGATGGCGGTCGCATCATCAACATCTCGACCGGTTACACGCACGCCGCCTTCCCGGGCGTCGGCGCGTACGCCGCCACCAAGGCGGCCGTCGAGGCCCTCGGCCTCGCGCTGTCCAAGGAGCTGGGTGGTCGCGCGATCACCGTCAACTCGGTGCTGCCGGGTCTGATCGAGACCGATCAGACGGCTCCGATCAAGGACCAGTTCGACACCATCGCCCAGATGATGCCGCTCGGACGCATCGGCCAGCCGGAAGACGTCGCCGACATCGTCGGCTTCCTGGCGAGTGAC
Source organism: Streptomyces sp. NPDC054849 (assembly GCF_053610945.1). Taxonomy (NCBI): domain Bacteria; kingdom Bacillati; phylum Actinomycetota; class Actinomycetes; order Kitasatosporales; family Streptomycetaceae; genus Streptomyces; species Streptomyces sp. NPDC054849. Next base: position 103,482 of record NZ_JBSGZI010000014.1, on the reverse strand, counting down.
GACGCCCGCTATGTGACGGGTCAGTACATCGCGGCCGCCGGCGGCCTCGTCGTCTGACGCTTCCCCCGAGCAGGTGCGGACGGGACCGTCCCCCGCGTTCCGTCCGCACCCCGGCACCCCGCTCCAAGCCAACCGCCCGTGGCCGCCCCGCTCCGACGACGAAGGACTGACATGGATCCCCTGGCCGAAGCCGTGCTGAACGGTGCCACCGCCGAGCAGCTCGAGCGCGAGCCACTCCCGAGCGACTACCTCGCCGTTCACACTCTGGCGGACGACGCGGCCATGTTCCGCGGCGTCGCCGACAAGGACGTGCGCAAGTCCCTCCACGTCGGCCGGGTGCCGATGCCGGAGATCGCCCCCGACGAGGTCCTCGTGGCGGTCATGGCGTCCTCGATCAACTACAACACGGTGTGGTCGGCCACCTTCGAGCCAGTACCGACCTACTCCTTCCTCAAGCGCTTCGCCCAGCAGGGTGGCTGGGCAGCCCGCCACGACCTGCCGTACCACGTGCTCGGCTCCGACGCCTCCGGCGTCATCGTCCGCGTGGGCGCCGGCGTGCGGCGCTGGAAGACCGGCGACCACGTGGTGGTGTCCTGCGTCCAGGTCGACGACCAGGAGCCGGCCACCCACGCCGACGGCATGATGGGCGCGGAACAGCGGATCTGGGGATTCGAGACGAACTTCGGGGGACTGGCCCACTACAGCGTCGTACGGGCCAGCCAGCTGCTGGAGAAGCCCGCGCACCTCACGTGGGAGGAGTCGGCGAGCACCATGCTCACCGCCGCGACCTCATACCGGATGCTGGTCAGCGACCGGGGTGCACGCATCAAGCAGGGGGACATCGTCCTCATCTGGGGTGCCACCGGCGGCCTCGGAGGCTTCGCGGTCCAACTGGTCAAGAACGCCGGCGGAATCCCGGTGGGTGTCGTCGGCTCCGAGGCGAAGGCGGAACTGCTGGGCCGGATGGGTTGCGACGTGGTGATCAACCGCAACGAGATCGGTCTGGGGGGCGACGAGCCGCTGACGCCCGAGCGGACCATCGAACTCGGCAAGAGGCTGGGCCGGGCCATTCGTGAACGGGTGGGCGAAGACCCCCACGTGGTCTTCGACTTCATCGGTCAGGCCACCTTCGGCATCTCCGTCTTCGTCGTCCGCCGTGGCGGGGCCGTGGTCACCTGCGGCTCGAGCACCGGCTATCAGCACACTTTCGACAACCGCTACCTGTGGATGAACCTCAAGCGCATCATCGGCAGCCACGCCGCCAATCTCCAGGAACAGTGGGAGTGCAACCGGCTGTTCCGACTGGGGCGCCTGATGCCGATCCTCTCCGAGGTGCACTCGCTCCAGGAGAGCGCCGAGGCCGCACGCCGGGTCCAGCTCAACCGGCACACCGGGAAGGTCGGCGTCCTGGCGCTGGCCCCCGAGACCGGCCTCGGCGTGACCGATCCCGCCCTGCGCGCCCGCATCGGCGAGGACCGCCTCAATCCCCTGCGCGCCGACCGCGCAGCCCGCACACCCGTATTCGCCGACTGACCGGCGCAGATCAGAAGGGCAGGACGGCCATGGTGGAAACGGTGGGAATCGTGGGCTGCGGCATCATGGGTGCCGGAATCGCCGAGCTGACGGCCAGGTCCGGGCTCGACGTACGGGTCGCGGTCGGCTCGGAGGAGTCCCGGCTCAGGGGGCTGAACAGGATCGTCACCTCCCTCGACCGTGGCGTGGCCCGCGGGCGGATCACCGCCGCAGACCGGTCGGCGGCGCTGGGTCGCATCTCCTTCACCACCGACATGGGGCAGCTGGCCGACCGGCAGCTCGTGATCGAATCCGTCCGGGAGGACGAGGAGACAAAGCTGGAGGTCTTCCGCACCCTCGACAAGGTCCTCGAGGACGACGGGGCGATCATCGCCACGAACACCTCCTCGCTGTCGGTGGCCCGGCTGGCCACGGCGACCGGCCGTCCCGGTCACGTCGTCGGGATCCACTTCTTCAACCCGGTCCCGGTACTCCCGCTGGTCGAACTCGTACCCTCGGTCCTCACGGCTCCCGAGATCGTAGCCAGGGCGAACGCGTTCCTGACCGACACCCTCGGACGGACCGTCATCCAGGCACCGGACCGGGCCGGCTTCCTGATCAACGCGCTGCTCTTCCCGTACCTGCTGTCCGCGATCCGGATGGTGGACAGCGGGCTGGCCACCGCTGAAGTCATCGATCGGGGTATGGAGTCGGGCTGCTCCCATCCGATGGGGCCTCTCAGGCTTGCCGACCTCATCGGTCTGGACACCACCGTCTCCATCGCGCAGGCGTTGTACGAAGAGACCAAGCAGCCGCTCCACGCGCCCCCGCCGCTGCTGTTGCGGATGGTGGAGTCCGGACTGCTCGGCCGGAAGTCGGGCCGCGGCTTCCACACCTACTGAGCGCCGCCGTTCGCCGCGCGACACACCGCAGCCCGGCTGCCCCCGCAGCGCCCCGGAGCCCCGGGTCAGCCCGCGGGGGCAGCCGGGTCGTGCCGTAGACGGGCCACCAGCGAGGCGGTCCGGTGGTCGAAGGCCGCGACGTCCATCGCAGTGTGCAACTCCTTCGCGAAGGTGCCGGCGGCCTCGTCGACCACGGTCTCGCCGGCCTCGGTGACGTGCGCGTACGTCACCCTGCGGTCCTCGGCCCCGATCGTCCGTTCGGCGAGGCCGTCCTTCTCCAGGCGGGCCACCAGCCGGCTCACCGTGGACTGGCTCAACCCGATGGTGTCGGCGAGATCCTGCATGCGGATGCCGCCGGAACGCTTGTTCTCCTGCAGGACCACGAGAGCCGTGTACTCGGCGACACTCACGCCGTGTACGCGCTGCAGACGCCTGTCGAGGGTGTTGGAGATCTGGTTGGTGAGCACTATGAGGCGGCGCCAGGTGTCGAGTTCATCCTCGCGACGTGCTTGAGCAGCAGCCATGTCTTCTTTCCCCAGCGCCGTTGGTTACCCGTCAATGTTCGCGCAATATTAATGCTCGCGCAAATATCTGGGCAAAGGTAGGGGAGGGCGGAAAGAGGCAGCGCATGGTGACCTGGCCGACGGAATGGCGTGCGCCCCCGACGGAAACCGTTTTCCGCAGGGATCGGCACCCGCGGACCGTGCTCCCGAGCCGGTTTTCAGCAACCGGCCCGAGGGGTCGCTCCGGGGGCCCCCGTTTCGCCGACAACGGGTCGGGGGGACCCCTGCAGTTCGGTCAGTACGCGAACTCCCCGGTCGGCAGCCATATCCAGGCGGGCGAGAATTCCGGGAACGGTGACCGTGGGGAAGAGGTGCGTGAGCAGCACGGAGATTCGGCTCTCCAGGTCCATGCGATCGGTCATCGCCTGCGAGAGCAGCTGGACTCCGGAGAAGGCGCCGACCATCAGGTGGGCAATGTCCGCCACGTCGACGTGCGGGTGCAGCTCGCCGTGCTCCTGAGCTGCCTGGAGTGCCCGGTGGTTCTGGTCGATCCAGGCCTGGAAGGGCTGGCGGCGGTCCGTGTCGGCCATGGCGGGGTCCAGTGACAGCCGAATGCTTCCCTGGAGGACCGGGTCATGGGTGAGGAGGTGGGCGAACACCATGCCCGCGTCGATGAGTTCCTGCAGTTTCAACGCCCGGGGGATCACAGGGAAGTTCGAGTTCGTGACCTGGGCGCCGAGTACGGCTTCCGCGAGGTCCTTCTTGGACCTGAAGTGGAAGTAGAAAGCTCCTTTGGTGACATTCACCCTGTCGTAAACGTCCTTGATCGTGGCGCCTTCGTATCCGCGTTCCGCGAAGATGGCTCCGGCCGACTGCAGGATCGCTTGACGCGTTCTGATCGCGCGGTCCTGCTGTGCCACGTGTCGTTCCTCTCGTGTGGTGTCTCACCAGATGGATAGCCGTTGGAATTAAAACCGGCATGCACGTACTATATCAGCCAGCGCAGATGATCTTGAATGGGTGCGCTACTTTTTGTCTGCCAATGGGGGGAACCATGGCCTTGCATACGTTTGAGGACCGTGTTCGGCATAAGAAGGCACCGAACATCCTGGTGCCGCAGCCTCGGGCCGAGGCGCGAAGGGTCCCGGAGCGGCTGGTGCACCGGACCTCGGCCACCGACGTCCTGCCCGTCACCTGGGAGCGGACCGGTGAGACCCGCTTCCTCGCCACCGTCCGGTGGCCGCACGACCACCCGTCCTTCAGGCCGGTGGCCGGACGGTACTCACCCCTCGTCATCTCCGAGACCCTGCGCCAGACCGCGATGCTCCTGGCGCACGCGGAGTTCGGGGTTCCGATGGACCACCACTTCGTGATGTGGGACATCAGCCACACCGCCCGGCCGGAGCACCTGCGCGTGGGCCCCACGCCCGCTGAGGTGACGGTGGAGGTCGACTGTTCGGACGTCCGAAGCCGCGGCGGCCGCCTGGCGGGCATGCACTGTCACATGACGATCCGCATCGGAGCGGACACCGTGGCCGCCGGCGGCGGCGACCTCACCATCACCTCGCCGGCCGCATACCGCAGGATACGGGCGGTCCGGCTCGGCGAGCGGCTGCCTGCCACCCCGCCGCCGCCCGCGCCGGAGGTCGCCGCACTGCTCGACGCCAGGGAGGTCATGCTCGCTTCCGCCGCGGGACCGGGGCGCTGGCGACTGCGCACCGACCACCAGCACCCTTCCGTGTACGGCCGCTCGAACGACCACTACCCGGGCATGGTGCTGGTGGCGGCGGCGCTGCAGGCCGCTCGGGCCGTCACCGGCTCCGGCACGTTCTATCCGGTGTCCAGCAGCATCCGCTTCAGCCGCTACGCCGAGTTCTCCTCGCCGTGCTGGATCGAGGCGCGGGTCGTGGGCGGATGCGGGGGATCCGGCTCCTCTGTGCGGGTCGCGGGCCACCAGGACGGTCAGCCGGTGTTCGTCGCGATGCTTGCCGGCGCCCCGTCCGACAGCCCGCACCATGTCGCGTAGAGCGCTGCCCTCATCACCGAAAGGCCGGACCCGCATGCCCGCACCCCGGGTGCTCGTCACGGGAGGCACCGGGTTCATCGGATCCCATGTGCTCCGCCGTCTGTCCTCGCCCGAGGATGGTGCGGCCCCGCCCGCCCTACGTCTCCTGACCCGTCGGCGCACGGCTCCGGCGGCCCTGCCGCCAGGGGTCGCGACGGTACACGGCGACCTGTCCGACCCCGCGTCGCTGCGCGGGGTATGCGACGGGGTGGATGTGCTCCTCCACCTCGCCGCACGCATCGGCAGCGACGAGGAACGCTGCCACGCCGTCAACGCGGAGGGCACTGCGTCCCTTCTGGCGGAGGCGGCACGCGCCGGCGTCGGTCGGATACTGCAGCTCGGCACCGCAGCGGTCTACGGCAACGGCCCTCACCGGGGCGAGGCGGAGGGCGCGCTCGCCGTCGCACCCCTCTCGCCCACCAGCGTCACCCGCCTCGCCGGCGAGCGGAGCGTACTGGAGGCAGGGGGGACCGTGCTGCGCCCCCACCTCGTCTACGGGGTGGGCGACGTCTGGGCGGTGCCGGCACTGGCGGATCTCGTACGGCGCATTCCGCACTGGGTGGACGGAGGGCGGGCGCTCGTCTCCATGGTCGCTGCCGACGACCTGGCACGGGCCGTCGCCGCCCTGGTCCTGCGTCCCGTTCCCGGGATCGCGGGTCAGGTCCTCCACGCCTGCCATCCCGAACCCGTCCGGGTGAGCGAGCTGGTGTCGGTGGTGGCCGGACACCTCGGGCTGCCGCTGCCGCAGGGCGAGGTCTCGGCTGCTCGGGCCGCCCGACTGCTGGGTGTGGAGGGCGATCCGGTCCGATCCCGGCGGCTCACGCTGCTCACCGTCGACCACTGGTACGACAGCACGAGGCTGTGGGAGCTGACGGGCTGCCGGCCCGGGCCGGGCTTCGCCGAGGCGTTCGGGCGGTATGCGCCCTGGTACCGCGACGCCCTCGCGGCCCGCCGCTCCTGAGGGCGTCCTGTCACTCGGCACTCTCGCTCGGGACCCGCCCTGCCGGTACGCACCGGCAGGGCAGGCCGGTCTCAGGCGGCGGGACCGAGCAGTACGGGCAACTCCAGGTGGCCGTTCGAGATGAACGACGCCTGCGGACGGATCTGTTCGGGCGCCACCGCGAGCGACATCCCGGGGAACCGGGCGAACAGGGCGGAGAGGGCGACGGCGGTCTCCAGCCGTGCCAGGGGAGCCCCCAGGCAGTAGTGCACCCCGTGGCCGAAGGCCGGGTGTTCGCGCCGGGCGGCCCGCGTCACGTCGAACCGGTCCGCCGTGTCACCGTGACGCTCGGGGTCGCGTCCCGCGGCGGCGTAAGCGATCATGATCGGGTCGCCCTTGGGAATGACCACGTCACCGACGGCGATGTCCTCCACGGCGTACCGGAGGATCGAATGGGCACCCGGCGCCTCCAGGCGCAGCGTCTCCTCGATGACATCGTCCCACGTCGCTCCGCCGCCGAGCACGAGAGCGAGCTGGTCCGGGTGGCCGAGGAGAGCGTGCACGGCGTTGTCGATCAGGTTGACCGTCGTCTCGTACCCGGCCGTGTAGAGCAGGATGAGATTGTCGGCGAGCTCCTTCTCGCTCAACTGCTCGTCGTTCTCGTCTCGTACCGCGATCAGGTCGGCCGTGAGGTCGTCCCCGGGCTGCTCGCGCTTGAGGGCGAGCAGTTCCGCCATCGTGGCGTACAGGCGCGTGGCGTTCGCGAGCGACTCCTCCGCAGAGGAGGCCGTGGAGAAGAAGCCCTTGATGATCTGCTGGATCTCGCCGCGCATGTGCTGCGGAATCCCGAAGAGTTCGCACATGACCTGGTTGGGGACCGGGTGGGCGAACGCCTCGCGCAGATCCACCGGCAGATCGGGCGGGAGGCTGGCGAGGCCGTCGAGGACACCCTGGGTGATCTCCTCGATGCGCGGCCGCAGCGAGGAGACGCGGCGCGAGGTGAAGGCCGAGGCCACCGGCTTGCGCAGCCGCGCGTGGTCCTCTCCGTAGGCGGTGACCATGTTCTGGACCGAGACCCAGATGGCCAGGGGCCAATCCTGGGGTATCTCGCCCGCCCTCCATGCCTCCCAGTGCCGGTAGGCGTCCTTGGAGACCCGCGGGTCGGTCAGCAACTGCTTGATCACGTCGTATCCGGTGACCGACCACACGATGACTCCACCGGGCAGCTCGACCCGGGCGACGGGGCCTTCCTTGCGGATCCGGGCGATCTCACCGTGGATGTCGGCTCCGGAGGGGTCGATGGCGAACGGGCACTGAGGGCTCTGCACAAAAGTCTCCGATACGGGTGTCGACCGCGACGGTCTCCGCTTATTCCGGGGCGGTCGTGGGGTCGTGCCGCAGTCGTGCAACGACCACGGCCGTTCGCTCGTCGAACGCCGCCGTGTCCAAAGCGGTGTTGAATTCTTTCTGGAAGGTTCCCCTGGCCTCTTCGGCGATCGTCCGTCCCTGGTCGGTGATCACCGCGTAGGTACATCGACGGTCGCGTTCGCCGATCTCCCGCGTGGCCAGTCCGCTGCTCTCCATACGGGCGATCAGCCGGCTCACCGTGGACTGGTTGAGCCCGATCGCGTCGGCGAGGTCCTGCATGCGGATGCCCCCGCGATCGGCTTCGGTCAGGGTCGACAGGGCGGTGAACTCCGAGACGGACACGCCATGTCGGCGTGTGAGCCGTTTGTCGAGCGAGCTGGAAAGGACACCCGTCAGCTGGGTCAGCTGACGCCACATCTCGATCTCCGCACCGTGGCGTCGACCAGAAGCAACCATGACTCTCTCCGCAAACCGCATGGCCGGCCGGCTACCAGCGCGTCCGTCAATACTAATGCTTTCGCAAGCATGCGCCAACGGTGTAGGCGGGCGATCATGCTCCGTAGGTCCGGCGGTACTCGGCGAAGCGGCGTCCGAGTTCCCCCCGTGACAGCCCGAACTCCTCGGGCTCGAAGTGCCAGGCGCTCTGGGCTGACATGGCGGCCTCCCGGGCCAGCGCCACCATGTTCTGCTCGACCACCGGGGTCGTCGGCACGCCCACGAAGGCGGTCGCCCTGCGCAGCGTGGCGACGGGGTCGGCCACCAGGTCGGCGTGTCGGATGTCCAGAATCCGGTGCTCTCCGATGCGCGCACGTGAGGCCTCGGCATCGGCGAAGTGCCGCTCCAGCCAGTCCGCCCACTCGGCCCCGACCTCGGTGGGGTCCACGACCCCGGCCGCGTCCGCTATCCGCTGGGACCAGGCGATCCCGGCGGTGCTCGCCAGGACGTCGGCCGGATCCCGGTGCATGCGGATGATGCGGGCCCGCGGGTAGACGCGTACGAGGTCGCTCAGATACGGGGCGTGGAACGGGTCGCGAAGCACGAGTGCGCCGCCGGAGACCCGGTTGCAGACGGCCTGGAGTTGCAGGCGGTGGAAGCCGTAGGCGGGGACCATGTCCTGCTCCTCCATCCACGCGGAGTAGCTCGGGACGCGGTGGGCCATCGAGAGCGCGGGACTGTGGAAGGTGTTGGCGAGCAGCCACTGGCACGAGCCCGGGCGGGTGGCCTGGCGCAGCAGGCCGACGGCGCGGCCGGCGGTGGTGCGTCCGCCGGCGACCGCGTGGGCCCGGCCGCGGGCGATCAGGGCGCGACGCTCGCCCGGGGTTTCCGCCCCGGATGCGGGGTCGGCGAGTTCCCACATGGCGGGGGCGTCGACGCCGGGATGCTCGGCGAGCAGGTTGTGCAGCAGGGCCGCCCCGGTGCCGGGCATGCCCGTGATGAACACCGGTGCGTCCAGTGCCGGCGATGAGGGAGGGCGCAGCGCGGACATGCGTCGTTGCATGGCCAGGGACGACTTGATGCGGGAGCGGACGGCGGCCACGCCGGCGGGGGACAGTCGTGCTTCGGAGTTGATCGAATCGACGAACCGCTCCAAGGCGTGCTGGAAGGGAGCTTCGCGCCCCTTCGTCAGCGTGTCGCTGTCAGACGGCTGAACCAGGTCGTCCATGTCCAGGAATCCGGCGTAGCCGGTAGCGCGCTCCCTCATCAAGACCCCTCAGTTGCTGATCAGGCATGGACCAACGGATGGCTGGACGCCAGGACTGAGGGGCATGGATAGCGGCCGACCCCCCCAGTCGACATAAAAAACCTACATGCTGGTTGTGAATTCGCCAAGTTACTTGTGATGTAGGGATTCTTGAGGGGGTAATTTCCCTATATCGCAAGGTGTGTCCTACTTTTTTGGTTCGGAAGCCACGAGATGGAGACCGAATTCGATCCCATAACAGGCGTCTGTGCATGTTCTGTGCGGGTGCCCTCCCCTGAGGGCGTCAGGGGCACGTCAGCGGGCGGGCCAGTTGCGCAGCAGTGCGTCGAGGGCGTCGACGATGCGCTCCCACGTCTCCTGTGTGTCCGGAGCGCTGTGGCTGAAGCCGCCGCCCAACTCCAGGCCGATGTAGCCGTGGAAGACGCTGCCGAGGAGTCGTACCGCATGGGTCTGGTCGGGCTCGGTCAGGTCGTAGCCGCGCAGCACCGCCCGCGCCATCCGGGCATGGCGGACTCCGGCGCTCGCGGCGGCGGTCTCGGGGTCGAGCCTCGTCCGGGCCGCGGCGTAGCGGCCGGGGTGCTCGCGGGCGTAGTCGCGGTAGACGTCGGCGAACGCGGCCAGCGCGTCCTTGCCGGCCCGCCCCGCCAGCGCCTCGGAGGCGCGGTCCGCGAGTTCGTCCAGGGCGAGCAGGGCGATGCGGATCTTCACGTCCTGGGAGCTCTTCACGTGCGAGTACAGGCTCGCCACCTTGACGTCGAAGCGCCGTGCGAGCGCCGAAACGGTCACCTGGTCGAAGCCGACCTCGTCGGCCAGTTCCGCCCCGGCGCGGATCACACGCTCCGTCGTCAGTCCTGCGCGTGCCATGGGCTCGCCTTCCTCTCCTCAGCCTTCGCCGATTATGTATTTGCCTAAAGGGTTTAGGCAAATTAGCCTGCCGCTATGGAACCACTGACCGAGCGAGAGATCCGCAACGCGTTCGTGAACTGCACCAAGGGTGAGGCGAAGAGGCTCTCCGTCCCCCGTGACCTGGCCCAACGGCCGTGGGGCGACCTGGACTACCTCGGCTGGCGCGACCCGCAGGCCCCGGCCCGCGCCTATCTCGTCGTCGAGCTGAACGGCCGCGTACAGGGCCTGGTGCTGCGCAGCGCCGCCCCCGCGTCGCAGGGGCAGGGGCAGGGGCAGCGCAGCATGTGCTCGATGTGCCTGACCGCACACGCGGGCGGGGTCTCGCTGATGGTCGCGCCGAAGACCGGGAAGGCGGGCCGGCAGGGCAACTCGGTGGGCGCGTACATCTGCAGCGACCTCGCCTGTTCGCTGTACGTGCGGGGCAGGAAGGACGCGGGCGCAGGCGGGCGGCTGCACGAGACGATCTCCCTGGAGGACAAGATCCGGCGGACCGTGGCGAACGTCGCCGCCTTCGTGACCAAGGTGACCGGCTGACCCGCACGTTCGGTCCGGGGAGGTTCGTGACCCGGCTGTCTAAGGGAGCGGGAGGGCGATCAGCTTCTTCTGCTCACGGAGGTAGAGCCGCTTGCCGTCGGAATCCGGCGTCAGGACGTCGGCGCTCGTCTTGTAGCGCCAGACCGTGCTCTGGGTACGGATGCGGACGGCTCGCAGTCCCGCCGCGTCCATGCTGTAGATGTGGCTCGGGGTGACGAGGGGAGCGATCTCGCGGTTCGGGTTCGTGCCCTCCGGCGGGATGTCCGTCCACTGCAACGTGCCGAAGACGGCGCTGATGGCGACGACGCCGCGCGTGCCCTCCACGGCGTAGACGACCCCGTCGCGGACGGCCGGCATGCCGTACCGGCGCTGGGAGCCCACCTCGCCCACGTCGCGGTTCTCGCCGAAGACCCAGGCGGATCCGCCGTCGGTGAGCCGCAGCGCCTGCACGCTCTCGGCGCCGATGTACACGCGGTCGTCATCCGTCGCCGGCTGGTCCGGCGTGGCGCCCGGCGCCTCCAGCGACACGGCCCAGCGCTCGGCGCCGCTGCCGGCGTCATGCACGGACACCCGCAGGGTGTCGCCCGCCTCGGCCCGCTGCCACAGCAGCACCCCGCCGCGTACGGCCTTGGCGCGGACGAGGGAGGGGCGCCCCAGCTGCACCTGCTGCCGGGTGGGGGCCGCCGTCGGCTGCCGCCACAGCTCCTTGCCGGTCCTCAGACTGGCGGCCACCACGGACCACTGATCGCTCCCGGCCGCCTTGGCGCACAGGAACACGGTGTCGCCGTCGACGCCGAGGATCTGGTTGAGCGCGTTCGTACCGTCATATGCGGGCAGTTGGACGAGGGGCGCCTGCTCCTGGCCGTTCTCCAGGGACAGGGGTACCACCGCGAGGGCCTTGTCCGCGGCGTCCGGCTTCCTGATCGCGTACAGCACCTTGCCGTCGGTGGCGACGCGCCAGACGTCCGAGAACCCCTGGAAGTCCCTGAGGTGCCTGCCGTCCTGCGGGGAGATCCCGGCGGTCGTGGTTCCCGCGGCCGTGACGAGCATGCCGTTCACCGACAGCGGGGTGCCGCCCACCGGAGGGTGCGCCAGGTCGGCCTGCCACAGCGCGTCGGGCGGTGGCGGCAAGGCGGGCTGTGCGGCGTCCGCCGACCCGTCCCCGTTTCCGACCCTGCCGCGGCTGCCGCCGAGCCAGGCCCACAGCCCACCTCCCGTCGCGAGGGCCACGGCGCCGGCCGCGGCCCCGGAGAGGGCGAACATCCTGCGGCGTGACATGCCGACGTCCCCGGCGGCGACGGTGCCCGCCTCCCCAGGGGGCGCCGGCAGCCGGGGCGGCGGCTCCTGCCACGCCGCCGCACTGCGCCGTGCGATGTCCGCGAGCACCGGCTGCGGCAGCCGGTCCGCGAACGGGCCGCCGCCGGAAGAGAGCAGCTCCGCCAGCTCGGCCGTCGTGGGGCGCTGCGCCGGGTCCTTGGACAGGCAGCGGGCGAGCAGCGGCGCCAGTGCCGCCGGTACGCCGCTCAGGTCGGGTTCGGCGTACCGCACCCGGTAGAGCAGGTCCGCGGCCTGCCCGCCGCCGAAGGGCCCGTGCCCGGAGGCCGCGAACACGAGGACGCCGGCCAGCGCGAACACATCGCCGGCCGGGGAGTGTTCGAGCCCGCCGGCCTGCTCCGGCGACATGAAGGCGGGCGTGCCCGCCGCCGTCCCGGTACGGGTCAGCCGCTCGTCGCCGAGGGCGCGCGCGATGCCGAAGTCGATGACCTTGGGTCCGGCGGCCGTGACCATGATGTTGGACGGCTTGAGGTCGCGGTGCACCACGTCCGAGCGGTGCAGCTGCCCGAGCGCCGGGGCGAGTTCCGCGCCCAGTGCGCGGACGCACGACTCGGGCAGCGGACCGCAGAGCCGGACCGCCTCGTCCAGCTGGGGCCCGATGACGTACTCGGTGGCCAGCCAGGGCGTGGCCGCCAGCGCGTCGGAGGAGAAGACGCGCGCCCCGTACCGGTCACCGATGACCCGGGCCGCGTCCGACTCCAGCCTGAATCGGGTGCGGAAGGAGGTGTCGGCGGCGATCCGGGCGTGCACGGTCTTCAGCGCGACCGTCCGTCCGCCCGCCGAACGGGCCAGGTAGACCGTGCCCATGCCGCCGCTGCCGAGCCGGGCGAGCAGGCGGAAGCCGCCGAGGTGCTGTGGATCGTCGTGAGTGAGCGGTGCGAGCGGTGTGCGGGGTGCCGGGACGGACATCGGGTCAGTGCACCTTCTGGGCCGCGGCGAACGGCTGTTGCGGGGAGGGGAGTTCTGCGGCGAGCAGCGCCGCGGACTGGGCGGCGAGCGCGGCGACGACCCGGCCCGGCAGCGGAACGGCTCCGGGGTCGATGACCGTCGCGGCCCCCGCGTACGGTTCCCCGGACGGCGCGGGGCCCGCCCCCGGGTACACGAGTCCGCCCAGCACTTCCAGCGCGGACTGCGGCCGGACCGCCGGGTCGGACGACAGGCAGGATCCGACCAGCGTCCGCAGACCCGGCGGCAGTTCGCTCTGCTCGGGCACGGTGTGGCCGGTCGAGGCGTACGCCATCACGGCGCCCAGAGCGAACACGTCCCCGAGCGGCCGCGGCCGGCCCCCCGACGCCTGCTCCACGGCCAGGCAGCCCGGATCGAGCCCGGGCAGCCCCGCCCGCCGCGTGCCGTCGGGAGCCGCGGCCCGCACGGCGCCGAAGCCGGTCAGCAGCGGCCCGCCCGGGGTGACCAGCACGGCGGCCGGTGACAGTCCCGCGTGCGTCACCCCTTGGGCGTGTGCGGCGGCCAGTCCCTCCGCGAGCGCGGCGCCGAGCCTGCGGACGGTGTCCTCGGGCAGCGGACCGCCGTACGCGTCCAGCACGGCCGGCAGCGGCAGCGCAGGTGTGTACGGGGCCGCGTACCAGGGGAAGCCGGCCGTGCCGCCCACCTCCGCGATACGGAGGAACCGCGGCGCGGACAGCCGCCGGCCGCCCTCGGCCTCGATCGCCCACCGGGACGGATCGGCGCCGACCCGGGGCACGCAGACGAGGACGGTGCGCTCACCGTCGGCGGTGCGCCCGAGGTAGCGGCGGTCCGGAACGGTGCGCTCGGCGGACTCGGAATCGAGCCGGGCCAGGATCACGTACGGCCCGACGTGCGACGGGTCGTCGTGACGAAGGCGTTCCATGCGGGCTCTCCCGGGTCGGTTGCTCGGCCCCGAGCCTAAGCGGTGCCCGTCGGGGCGGCCGAACCGGGCGGAACCGCATCGGCGCGGGAACAGGACGGGAGCGCGCCTCACTCGATGGTGGGCATGGCGGTGAGCTTCCCGTCGTTGACGAGGAAGACGCGGTTTCCGGCGCCCGCCATGCCCCAGGGGCCGCGCGATGCGGGAGACCAGGTCCAGAACCGGCGGCCGGCGACGACGGAGTGGGCCGAGACGCCCTGCCCGTCTCCCTGGACGACCCAGACCGTCCCGCCCTGCACGACCGGGGGAGTGTGCGGCACCGGGCCCCGCGCGGTGCGGTCCCTCGGAAACGGCCCGCCGAGCTCCATGTTCACCTCGGTCAGCGCCGTGCCGTCCATCGCGAACACGCCGGCGTTCCTGAGGACCGCAGGGCCCCAGCCGCCGGCCCCCTGCTGCGGGGCCTCGGCGGCCGTGATCCCCTTCCACACCTGGTCGCCCGTCCTGATGTTCAGAGCCGAAAGGCTGCGGCCGCCGAGGTAGACGACGTCGTTGACGACGAGCGGCTGCACGGCGGACCGCGCCTGGCCGACGACCCGCCAGCTCGTGGCTCCGGAAGCGGTGTCGACGGCGATGACGTCGCCGTCGGCGCCGAAGAACACCAGCCGGTCCGTGCCGACCGCAGCCCGCGGCCCGGGGGCCCGTACGGCGGCCTGCGGAAGGGGAACCGTCCAGCGGACCTTGCGGCTGCCCGTGTCCACGGCCCGCAACTGCCCGCCGCGCGTCACCAGGTAGACCGCCGACGCGTCCGCGGCCAGGACGCGGCCGGTGTCGGCGCCCGCCACCGACCATTCCTGCCTGCTGGTGGAGGCTTCGAAGCAGAGCAGCGCCCCGCCGGAGCCCGCGGTGACGAACCGGTTCCCGGGCAGCCCCACGAGTCCGGCCTCCGCCCGGACGTCGGGCAGCCGCCACTTCTCCTTGCCGTCGGTCGTCAGGCGCGCCGCCAGGCCGCCGCCGGCGGCCGCGAAGACGACCACGTCGAGTACCGGCAGCGGGGTGGTGACCACGCCGTCGACGGGTCCCGCCGCCACGGGCAGCGGACCCCACAGCTCACCCGGAGGCGTCCCGTGCCTCCCGACGAGTATCGACAGCGGCTCGGCGTCCCGGGCCTGTCCGGCCGGAGGGATCCTGCGCGGCTCCTCGCGCAGCAGCCACCACGCGCCCGCGGTCCCGCCGGAGGCGGCGAGCGCGCCCCCGGCCACCAGCCCGGTGCGCAGCAGCCGACGGCGCGAGGGTCCGTCCCCGGTGGCCCGCGTGGTGGCTGTGGCGTGCCGGGCGGCCTCGGATCCCCGCTGCTCGATGTCCTTTGCCAGCGGCCCCGTACGCCAGACCCGGTCCGCTCCCGGCGGCGGGGCGAACGCGCCCGCGATCTGCTCGGGGGTCGGGCGGTGCGACGGGTCCTTGGCGAGGCAGGGTGCGATCAGCGGCCGCAACTCGGCGGGCACGGCGTCGAGTCGCGGCAGCCCGTGCACCACCTCGTACTGCACGGCGGCCACGTGCGTACCGTCGAAGGTACGCTGCCCCGTGGCCGCGTACGCCAGCACCGCGCCCAGCGAGAAGATGTCCGCGGCCGGCCCGACACGCAGGCCGAGCACCTGCTCCGGAGCGCCGTACCCGGGGGTGACCGGCACCTGGCCGGTGGTGGTGAGCGTCAGCCCGTGCTCGGGGCGCGCAATGCCGAAGTCGATGACGCGCGGCCCCGCGGAGGTGAGCACGATGTTCGCCGGCTTCAGGTCGCGGTGCACCAGCCCCGCCGCGTGGATGTCCCGCAAGGTGGTGGCGAGCGAGGCGGCGAGCGCGCGGACGCCGTCGGGGCCGAACGGCCCGTGCAGACGGACGGCGTCGTCGAGGGTGGGCCCGGACAGGAACTCGGTGGCGATCCAGGGCCGGTTGTGGGTGTCCTCGGTCCGCGCGTCCAGGACCCGGGCGACGCCGTCGCCGGTGACCGCCCGTGCGGTGTGGGCCTCGCGCAGGAAGCGCTGGGCGAGGTGCGGGTCGTGTGCAAGCTCCGGCAGCAGCACCTTGACGGCCGCAGTGCGGCCGCTGTCGTCCCGGCCGAAGTACACCTTGCCCATACCGCCTTCGCCGAGGACGCCGAGGACACGGTACGGGCCGAGCCGGATGGGGTCACCGGCGCCGAGGGGTTTCATGGGTGCTGCTTCCTGTGGTCCGGGCCCGTTTTCGGGCCCGCTTTCGGGGCGGTGCGTCAGCGCTCGACGGGCAGGCCCGTCGGTTCCTTGATGCGCTTCATGATGATCTGCGAGTTGACCTCGGTGACGCCGGAGAGGGCCGTCAGCTTCTCGATCCACAGGCGCTCGTACGCCCGCAGGTCCGCGACGGCGATCCGCAGCAGGCAGCCTGGGCTGCCGAAGAGCCGGTAGGCCTCGACGACGTCGGGGATGTCCTGGAGGGCCGCCTCGAACGCCTCGACCGCCTCCCGGTCGCGTCGCACCTCGACCGACACGAGCACTTCGAAGCCGCGGCCGACCGCCTCGGGGGAGATCACGGCGCGGTAGCCCTGGATCACCCCGTCCTGTTCCAGCTGGCGCACCCGGCGCATACAGGGGGACGGGGTCAGACCCACCCGCTGGGCGAGCTCCTGGTTGCTGAGGCGGCCGTCGGCCTGCAGCTCGCGCAAGATTTCGCGGTCGATGGCGTCCATGACGCAATTATCACCCACGGGCATGCGGCGGCTTGAGTGGAAGACGCAATCACATTGCGCATAAATCGCTCTATCATTGCTGCTTTAGGTACATATGTACGAGCAGAGTGAAAGGTGGCCAGGACCCATGGGACGGATCGTCGTCATCAGCACCGGCGGCACGATAGCCAGCCGCTGGCAGGGCTCCGGCTTCGCCGCGGACGCCGACGGGAGCGAGGTCATCGCGACCGCGCCGCTGCCCGAGGGCATCACCGTCGAGGTCGTGGACCTGTTCAGCGTCAACAGTCCCCGGCTCACCACCGCCCACCAGCTCACCCTGCTGCGCACCGTGCACGAGGTGCTCGCCGACCCCGGCGTCGACGGCATCGTCGTCACGCACGGCACCGACACCCTGGAGGAGTCGGCGTTCCTCGTCGACCTCCACCACCACGACCCGCGCTCCGTCGTCTTCACCGGTTCGCAGCGGCCCATGGGCACCGCCGACGGCGACGGGCCGGAGAACCTCTACGACGCGCTGCTCACCGCCGCGAACACGCGCGGGCTCGGCGTGCTGATCACCTTCGCGGGCCGGGTGCACGCCGCGCGCGGCACCGTCAAGACGCAGGCCGTCGCGCTGGACGCGTTCGCGGACCCCTCGAAGGAACTGTTCGGGAAGATCGGCTTCGGCAAGGTCACCATCCTGCGCACCCCGCAGCGCCCCGCGCCGCTCCCGCTGCCGGCGATGCCGGAACTCCCGCCGCGCGTCGACGTGGTGATGCACCACACCGACGGCGACCCGGTCCTGCTCAACGCAGCCGTCCAGGCCGGCGCGCGCGGCATCGTCCTCGTCGGCACCGGCGCGGGCAACGCCACCCCGGAGATCGTGGACGCGGTCAAGGCCGCCGTCGGGCGGGGCGTGCTGGTGGCGCTGAGCACCCGGGTCATGGCCGGTCCGGTGACAGAGATATACACGCACGGAGGCGCGGTCGACCTGGTCGCCGCCGGAGCCGTCCCGACCGGCACGCTGCGCGCCGGACAGGCCCGTATCGCGGTCCTGTCCGCCCTGCTGGCCACGGACAACGAGGTCGAGCAACTCCGTATCCTGCGCGAGTCGCTGACCTCGACGGGCTCGGTGCTGGTCGAGGCGTAGCGCTTCCGCGAACAGGAGCGGCACCCCCTGGTATCGCGGCCGTGTGAGTGACCGGACGCCGCCCGCGACCCTGCGGGCGCCGTCCCCTCATCGGTTCCCGAACGCCGCCAGTATGCGGTCCGCCGCCGAGGTCGGGGTGAGCGTGCCCGCCCGGACCGACGCCTCCAGCTCCGGCGTGAGACCCCGTACGGCCGGGTCCGCGCGCAGCCGCTCCAGCAGCTCGTCGCGGACCATCGACCAGGTCCACTCCACCTGCTGCGCCGCCCGTTTCGCCGTCAGCCGGCCCCCCGCCTCCAGCAGGGTCCGGTGCTGTTCGAGGCGGTTCCAGACCTCGTCCAGCCCCGCCGACTCCCGCGCGCTGCACGTCAGGACCGGCGGCGTCCACGCCGCGTCCACCGGGTGCATCAGCCGCAGAGCGCCCGACAGTTCCCGGGCCGCGGCCTTCGCGTCGCGCTCGTGCGGGCCGTCCGCCTTGTTCACCGCCAGGACGTCGGCCAGCTCCAGGACGCCCTTCTTGATGCCCTGCAACTGGTCGCCCGTACGGGCCAGGGAGAGCAGCAGGAAGGAGTCGACCATGCCCGCCACCGTGGTCTCCGACTGGCCCACGCCGACCGTCTCGACGAGGACCACGTCGTAGCCCGCCGCCTCCATCACGATCACCGACTCGCGGGTGGCCTTGGCGACCCCGCCCAGCGTTCCCGCGGAGGGGGACGGGCGCACGAAGGCCGCCGGGTCCACCGACAGGCGCTCCATCCGGGTCTTGTCACCCAGGATGGAGCCGCCCGTGCGCGTGGACGAGGGGTCCACCGCGAGCACCGCCACCCGGTGGCCGAGCCCCGTCAGCATCGTGCCGAACGCGTCGATGAAGGTGGACTTGCCCACCCCCGGCACCCCGCTGATGCCGATCCGGCGGGCCCGGCCCGAGTGCGGCAGCAGCTCCGTCAAGAGGCCCTGCGCCAGTACCCGGTGAGCGGGCAGGGTGGACTCGACCAGGGTGATCGCGCGCGCGATGAACGCGCGCTTCCCGTCGAGTACCCCCTTCGCGTAGGCCTCGATGTCGATCTTCGGCACCGGCGGCCGCCTACAGCTCGTGGCCCAGATCCGCGGCGAGCCGCGTCACCAGGTCGTGGGCCGCGTCCGGGATGACCGTTCCGGGCGGGAACACCGCCGTCGCGCCCATCTCCAGCAGCGTGGGGACGTCGGCCGGCGGGATGACACCGCCCACCACGATCATGATGTCCTCACGGCCCTCCTCCGCCAACTGCTCGCGCAGCGCCGGTACGAGGGTCAGGTGACCGGCGGCCAGCGACGAGACGCCCACCACGTGGACGTCCGCCTCGACGGCCTGGCGGGCCACCTCCGCCGGGGTCTGGAACAGCGGGCCGACGTCCACGTCGAAGCCCAGGTCGGCGAAGGCGGTCGCGATCACCTTCTGGCCGCGGTCGTGGCCGTCCTGGCCCATCTTGGCGACCAGGATGCGCGGACGGCGGCCCTCCGCCTCCTCGAACCGGTCGACGAGGGCGCGGGTGCGCTCCACGGACGGGGACTCGCCTGCTTCGGTGCGGTACACACCCGAGATCGTACGGATCTGGCTCGCGTGCCGCCCGTACACCTTCTCCAGTGCGTCCGAGATCTCACCCACCGTCGCCTTGGCGCGCGCCGCCTCCACAGCCAGCGCCAGCAGATTGCCGTCGCCCCGCTCGGCCGCGTTCGTCAGCGCCCGCAGCGTGTCCTGGGTGAGCGCCTCGTCGCGCTCCTCGCGCAGCCGCCGCAGCTTGGCGATCTGCTGGGAGCGCACCGAGGAGTTGTCGACCTTCAGGACGTCGATGGCCTCGTCGTTCTCCACGCGGTACTTGTTGACGCCGATCACCGGCTGCCGGCCGGAGTCGATCCGCGCCTGCGTACGCGCCGCGGCCTCCTCCACGCGCAGCTTCGGGATGCCCGCGTCGATGGCCTGCGCCATGCCGCCGGCCGCCTCGACCTCCTCGATGTGCTGCCAGGCGCGGCGCGCCAGGTCGTACGTCAGCTTCTCGACGTACGCACTGCCGCCCCACGGGTCGATCGACCGGCAGGTCCCCGACTCCTGCTGCAGCAGCAGCTGGGTGTTGCGGGCGATGCGCGCCGAGAAGTCCGTCGGCAGTGCGAGCGCCTCGTCGAGGGCGTTGGTGTGCAGCGACTGGGTGTGGCCCTGGGTCGCGGCCATCGCCTCGATGCACGTGCGCGTCACGTTGTTGAAGACGTCCTGCGCGGTCAGCGACCAGCCGGAGGTCTGCGAATGGGTGCGCAGCGAGAGCGACTTGGCGTTCTTCGGGTCGAACTGCTTGACCAGGCGCGCCCACAGCAGGCGGGCGGCGCGCAGCTTCGCGACCTCCATGAAGAAGTTCATGCCGATCGCCCAGAAGAACGACAGGCGCGGCGCGAAGGCGTCCACGTCCAGCCCGACGGCCTGCCCGGCGCGCAGGTACTCCACGCCGTCCGCGAGCGTGTACGCCAGCTCCAGGTCGGCCGTGGCCCCGGCCTCCTGGATGTGGTAGCCGGAGATGGAGATCGAGTTGTACCGAGGCATCTTCTGCGAGGTGAACGCGAAGATGTCGGAGATGATCCGCATCGAGGGCTTGGGCGGGTAGATGTAGGTGTTGCGGACCATGAACTCTTTGAGGATGTCGTTCTGGATGGTCCCGGCGAGCTTGTCGGGGGAGACGCCCTGCTCCTCGGCCGCCACGATGTAGAGCGCGAGGACCGGCAGCACCGCGCCGTTCATCGTCATCGACACCGACATCTTGTCCAGCGGGATCCCGTCGAACAGCTGCCGCATGTCGTAGATCGAGTCGATGGCCACGCCCGCCATGCCGACGTCGCCGGTCACGCGCGGGTGGTCGCTGTCGTAGCCGCGGTGCGTCGGCAGGTCGAAGGCCACGGACAGGCCCTTCTGGCCGGACGCCAGATTGCGCCGGTAGAAGGCGTTCGACTCCTCGGCCGTGGAGAAGCCGGCGTACTGCCGGATCGTCCAGGGCTGGTTCACGTACATCGTCGGGTAGGGGCCGCGCAGGTAAGGCGCCACGCCCGGGTACGTCTGGAGGAAGTCCAGACCCTCCAGGTCCCGTCCGGTGTAGAGCGGCTTGACGCCGATGCCCTCGGGGGTCTCCCACAGCAGGTCGGCGGCCGCGGTGCCGGTGGACTCCTTCACCGAGGCGCGCCACTGGTCCTCGGAGGCTCCGGCGGAGGAGGAGCCGAGCGCCAGCTCGGAGAAATCGGGGATGCTCAAGACGGCACTCCCATCCGGTCGAGTACGGAGGACAGCACGGCGACGGCGTCACAGCCGGCGAAGACGTACTCGTCCACGGAAGCCTCTGCGGTGCCCGGCCGGCCGGCGAGGAAGACGGTCGTGGCGCCCGCCGCGCGCAGCGCCTCGGTCACCGCCGCGGCCTGCTCCTCGTACAGCGCGTCGCTGGAGCAGAGCACGGCCATGCCGTCCGCGCCGCTCGCGGCGTAGGCCTCGGCGGCCGTCGCCGGGTTCACGGACACGGGATCGTGCACGGGCGTGATGCCGCCCGCCTGGAACAGGTTCGAGGCGAAGGTGGCCCGCGCGGTGTGCGCGGCCGCCGGTCCGAGCGCGGCGAGGAAGATCCTCGGCCGGCTGCCGGTCGCCGCCAGATGCGCGTCGCTGCGGGCGCGCAGGGCCTCGTACGCCTCGTCGCGCCGGACGCGGGGCAGCCCCCCGGTGGGTCCGGCGGGCGCGGGCTCGCGTACGACCGGCTTCTCCGACAGCAGCGGGAACTCGCTCACGCCGGTGATCGGTTCGCGGCGCTTGGCCAGCTTCTTGGAGCGCGCGGCCCAGGTGGAGGCGAGCCGCTCGGCCACCAGCCCGGAACGCAGGGCGGCGGCCTGGCCGCCGGCCTTCTCCAGGGTCTGGAAGAAGCCCCAGGCGGCGTGGGCGAGTTCGTCGGTGAGGCGCTCGACGTAGTACGAGCCGCCGGCCGGGTCGATCACCCGGGCCAGGTGCGACTCCTCCAGCAGGATGGTGGAGGTGTTGCGGGCGATCCGGCGTGCGAAGGCGTCCGGCAGGCCCAGCTCGTGGTCGAAGGGGAGCACGGTGACCGAGTCCGCCCCGCCCACACCCGCGGCCATGCAGGCCACGGTGGTGCGCAGCATGTTCACCCAGGGGTCGCGGCGGGTCATCATGACCGGCGAGGTCACCGCGTGCTGCAGCTGGGCGCCCGCCTCCGGGGCCCCCGAGGCCTCGGCGACACGGGCCCACAGCCGGCGCGCTGCGCGCAGCTTGGCGATGGTGAGGAACTGGTCCGCGGTGGCGGCGTAGCGGAACTCCAGCTGCCCGAGTGCCGCTTCCGTGCTCAGGCCGCCCTCGGTGAGGGCGCGCAGGTAGGCGACACCGGTGGCCAGGGACAGGCCCAGCTCCTCGGCGGCGCTGCCGCCGGCCTCGTGGTACGGCAGCGCGTCCACGGTCAGGGCGCGCACCCCCGGCCAGCCGGCGGCGGCCTCCCGGGCCAGTTCCACCGCGTCGGCAGGGTCCAGCGCCTCGCCGGTCCGGGCCTCGTGGCCCAGGGGGTCGGCGCCCAGCGAGGCCCGCGCGGCCTCGGGGGCCACCGCCCTGTCGGTGAACAGGCGCAGCAACCCGTGGGCGGCTTCGGCGTATTCGGCTCCGGCGTCCAGGGTGATCGGCGCGAGGTCCAGGTAGACCCCGTCCAGCGCCCGGGCGAGGCCCTCGACCGGGAGGCCGCCCCGGCCCACCGTGAGCCAGAGGGAGGTGACCCCGTTCTCCAGGTCGGCGAGGGCCGCCTCGTTCAGGCGCGCCGGATCGGTGCCGGCGAGGCGCTGGCGCACGTCCCAGCCGTTCGCGGTGGTGCCTTCCGGCCTGCCACCGCGTACGAACGGGGCGAAGCCGGGGAAACCGGTGTCGGGAGCCGCCTCGTCGGGCGGCGCGGTGTACAGCGGGCGGGTGGTGAGCCCGTCCTCGAGTGGGGTGGACAACGCTTCTTCAGCGGCCTCGCCGGAAGCTTCCTTGCCCGACTTGCGCAGTACGCCCTCTACAAGGCGCTGCCACTGCTCATGCGTCGCGTCAGGGAACTCGGCGGCCAGGGAGAGCCCGTCGTCAGGCAGGACCGTCATGGCTCGAATGTAGGGGAGGGCGCTCAGGTGGCACCATACCGCTGGGTGTGATCTCCCCCTCTCACAGCGTGCCGAAGGGATCCCGGAACACCCGGCTGAGCAGCACCGTTGCCGCCGCCTGCGGAAGCACGGCGGGGCCGGCGTGCGGCGGGACGTTCCGCTCGGGGTCGTCACAGACGTGCGAGAGCGCCGTCGCGGCGCCCCGGATCTCCTCCGGGCATCCCGCGTGCAGGATGCTCGACGGCTCCGCCACGACCATGACCACCGGATTGAAGACATCCAACAGAAGGGCCGCCGCGCGGCCCACGGCGCGGGCGCGCTCCACAGCGGCCGGCCGGCCCGCGGAGCGCCGGTGGCGGCCGCGTCCGCCGGCAGGTCGTCGGACGGCTCGGGCACGATGCCCCGGCGCACCGCCACGGCGCCGGCGCGCGGTCGAAGGCGGCCGCCTGGAGGCAGCCGGTACGCCCCCCAGGCGCGGGGCGCCGCTGATCCGGGCACCGGCAGGTGCGCCACGTCACCGGCGGCCGAGCCCGGCCCCTGGTTGCACGGTCCGCTCCATGCCGAACGCGGCGTCGACCACCGTCCCGGCGAGGGCGTCGTCGTGCACCACCCGGTGCCGCGGTGGCGGCAGAAGCGCTCGGCGCGGGCCATGCGGTCTCGGGGCGGGAGGCGCCCTCCGATGGATCATGCCCGGAGCCGCGGGTTCGGCCCTCGCCGCGGCCCGGGCGCTGCCGGGGCGTGGCGGCCGCATTGCGGGACCGTGAAATCAGGCCACGGTTTTCGGCCGCCGAAGTGGCCCGGTGTGCCGTACGCCGGACGGGGAAAGGCCAGGTCGCGGCGGGTGTGCCGGGACGCTCGGAGGTTTCCGCCACCGGACTTCGGGTGGGGGCGGACGGGGGTTGACCGAGGGCGGGAGCGCTGCCAGGCTCCAGCCCATGACCGCGAACGAACTCCTCGTCCCGCGGCTCCACACCACCGGCCTCTGTACCGCGCCGGGCGGGTGTCCGGGCCGCTGTCCGGCCCCGCGCCGGGTCTGACCCCGGCCGCCCCGCGGCCCCCGGCGCCCGCCGTCCGTTGAGACCGCGGCCGCCCCGGGGAGCGCGCCCCGGCCCGAGGGCCGTTCCCGGTTCGGGAACCCTGCCGCCGCCCTGCCGTGTGGCACCCGTGCCCGTACGGGTGGCCCCTGGCCGGATCAGCACCCGTGCCCGTACCTCCGTACTCGTACTCCTCCCCGTACCCGTACTCGTTTCGCGTCGTGCGTCGCCACACCTCACCCGCATGCCCGCATGCCCCCATGCGGCCCCTTCGTGGAACCCCCACGACCACGTCGTCCTCGTAGCTCTATTTCCTCCGCTGCGGAAATCACCTGCCCGCCGCGCTGAACAGGGAGTCCTCATGGCCACTGCCACCCACACCACCGTCACCGTCAGCAAGATCGGCGGCCGCATCGGCGCCGAGATCGGCGGCGTACGCCTCGGAGGTGACCTGTCCGAAGCCACCGTCGCCGAGATCCGGGCCGCGCTCCTCGCCCACAAGGTCGTCTTCTTCCGCGGCCAGGACCACCTCGACGAGGACGGACACGAGGCCTTCGCCGAGCTGCTCGGCGCCCCGGTCGCCCACCCCACCGTTCCCTCCGCCGACGGCCGCTACGCCCTCGGCATCGACTCCCACCACGGCGCCCGCGCCAACCAGTGGCACACCGACGTCACCTTCGTCCCCGCCTACCCGGCCTTCTCCATCCTCCGCGCGGTGACCATCCCGCCGTACGGCGGCAACACCCTGTGGGCCAACACCGCCACGGCCTACGGCCACCTCCCGGAGCCGCTGCGGGTCCTCGCCGACGGCCTGCGCGCCGTACACACCAACGAGTACGACTACGCCGCCCTCAAGCCGGACGCCCTGCCCGAGGCCCTGGCCCAGTATCGAGACGTCTTCACCTCCACCACGTTCCGCACCGAGCACCCGGTGGTCCGCGTCCACCCCGAGACCGGTGAGCGCACCCTGCTGCTCGGCAACTTCGTGGAGCGCATCAACGGATTCACCGGCCGTGACTCCCGCGTCCTCCAGGACCTCTTCCAGGCGCACATCGAGAGCCCCGAGAACACCGTCCGCTGGCAGTGGCGGGCCGGCGACGTCGCGATCTGGGACAACCGCGCCACCCAGCACTACGGCGTCGACGACTCCGACGACCACGAGCGCACGCTGCGCCGCGTCACCGTCGACGGCGAGGTCCCGGTCGGCCCCGACGGCGAGCCCTCCCGGCTGCTCAGCCCGGAGAGCGTCCCGGACCCCGCCTTCGGCATCGCCTCGGGCGCATCCGCCGTGGCATGACCGCCGTGGCATGACCGCCGTGGCATGACCGCCTCGGCCCGGCCCGCCTCGGCCCGAGCTGCCGCGCCCTCCCCGCTTGGCCCAGGCGACAGTCGCGCCGCGACCGTCCGGGTTGCCGGCCCGCTGCCGGCCCGCTGCCGGCCCCGTCCTGCCGGCCCGGTCCTGCCGGCCCCGTCCGTCCCGCCTGTCCCGCCGCCGTCCCTCAGCCCATCCGATCGCCTTGCTCCCCGTACGACACCCAAGGAGCCCCCGTGCCCCGCTTGCTCGCCATCACCGGCAGCCCCTCCGCCCACTCCCGTACCGCCGTCGTCGCCGACCACGCCCTGCGCCGCCTGTCCCACTCCGGCTTCGAGACCACGCGGCTCGCCGTGCGCGACCTCCCCGCCGCCGACCTGCTCGCCGCCCGGCGCGGCGAGCCCGAGATCCGCCGGGCGCTCGAAGCCGTCGCCGACGCCGACGGCCTGGTCATCGCGACCCCGGTCTACAAGGCCTCGTACACCGGCCTGCTCAAGGCCTTCCTCGACCTGCTCCCGCAGGACGGCCTCGCCGGCAAGGCGGTGCTGCCCCTGGTCACGGGCGGCAGCCTCGCCCACGTCCTGACCATCGACTACGCCCTGCGCCCGGTGCTCACCGCCCTCGGCGCCCGGCACGTCACCGCCGGACGGTTCGTCCTGGACTCCACCGTCGAACGCGGATCGGGCCCCGACCGGCTGCGGCCCGAGGTGGAGCTGGACCTCTTCCAGGCCGTCGACGAATTCGCCGAGGCCCTGAGCTCGACGCCCGCCGCCGCACTCACCGCCACCCCGTAACCCGGCCGCCACGCCATAGCCCAGCCGGGGCCGCCACCCCGCATCCCGCACACCGGACCGACAAGGACCCGTCATGCCCGCAGCCTTCACCTCGACCACCACCTCCAGGCGCCAGTTCCTCGCCCTGCTCGGCATCTCGGCGGCCGCGGTCAGCTGCGGCACGGCCACCGCCAACGGCGGCCGGTCCGGCGCGCAGGTCACGTCCCTGAAGTACCAGGGAGCGGTCGGAGCGGTCACACTCCCCGAACTCGCCGCCGACCTCGGCTATCTCGGAGACCTCAAGCTGGAGTGGATCGGCAACACCATCAGCGGCCCGCAGGACATCCAGTCGGCTGCCACCGGCCAGACCGACTTCGGCGGCGCGTTCAACGGCGCCGTGGTCAAACTGGCCGCGAGCAAGGCCCCGATCAAGGCCGTCATCTCCTACTACGGCTCGGACAAGCACTCCTACAGCGGCTACTACGTGCTGGAGGACAGCCCCATCCGGACCGCCCGGGACCTGATCGGCAAGAAGGTCGGCATGAACACCCTGGGCGCACACGCCCAGGCCATGCTGGAGATATACCTGCGCCGCAGCGGGCTGTCGAAGGCGGAGGCGGCCAAGGTCGAGTCCCTGGTGGTCCCGCCGGTCAACACCGAACAGGCCCTCAGGCAGAAGCAGATCGAGGTCGCCGTGCTAGGCGGGGTGCTGCGCGACAAGGCCCTCGCCGCAGGGGGCATCCGCCCGCTCTTCACCGACTTCGAGCTGCTCGGCGCGTTCAGTGCCGGCAGCTACGTGATGACCGAGCGCTTCATCAAGGCGAACCCCGACACGGTCCGGACCTTCGTCACCGGAGTGGCCAAGGCCGTCGAGTGGTCCCGCGCCACTCCGCACGACCAGGTCATCGCGCGGATGTCGGACATCGTCACCCGGCGCGGCCGCAACGAGGACACCTCCACCCTCAAGTACTGGCGCTCGTACGGCGTCGCCGAGACCGGCGGCCGGATCTCCGACAAGGAGTTCCAGGTCTGGCTGGACTGGCTCGGGGAGCGCGGCGACATCAAGGAGAGCCGGCTCAAGGCGGCCGACCTCTACACCAACGAGTTCAACGACCACGGAAAGGGGTGACGGCCGCCATGGCGAAGATCGTGTTCGAGGGAGTGACGAAGACCTTCCCGGCGAAGCGAAGGAGCAGGAAGGGGAGCGCGGAGGGGTTCACCGCCCTCGACGGCATCGACCTGGAGATCGGGGCGGGGGAGTTCGTCGTCGTGGTGGGCCCCAGCGGCTGCGGCAAGTCCACCCTCCTGGACCTGCTCGGCGGACTGTCCCGGCCGACGTCCGGGCGGATCCTGCTCGACGGGAAACCCGTCACCGGGCCGGGCCTGGACCGGGGCATCGTCTTCCAGCAGTACGCCCTGCTGCCGTGGCGGACGGCGCTCGGAAACGTCGAATTCGGCCTGGAGGCCACCGGTGTCCCGAGGCGCCGACGGGCGGACCGGGCCCGGGAGTTCCTGGACCTCGTCGGCCTCACCGGCTTCGAGGACCGGCACCCGCACGAACTCTCCGGCGGGATGCGCCAGCGCGTCGCGATCGCCCGCTCGCTGGCCTACGACCCGGATGTGCTGCTGATGGACGAGCCGTTCGCGGCGCTCGACGCGCAGACCCGCGAGTCCCTCCAGGACGAGCTGCGGCGCATCTGGCAGCGCACGGGGAAGACCGTCGTCTTCATCACGCACGGCATCGAGGAGGCGGTCTACCTCGGCCAGAAGGTGGCCGTCATGACCTCCCGACCCGGCCGCGTCAAGGAGATCGTCCAGGTCTCGTTCGGCGCCCGCGGCGCGGGTTTCCAGGGCGAGGACCTGCGCTCCAGCCCGGAGTTCGCCCGCTACCGCCACGAGATCTGGACGCTGCTCCACGACGAGGTGGCCCGCGCTCAGCAATTGGAGAAGGAGGAGGCCACCGTATGACCGCGCACAGCACCACCACCACCGCCACCGCCACCGCCACCGCGACCGCGACGGACGCTGCCCCGTCCGAGCAGGATGAGGACGTACGCGGCTCCGCGCGCCCGGCGGCGCCGGCGACCGCGGGCGAGGCGACCCCGCCCGCCGCCTCGGAGGCCGAACGGCCGGCCCCCGCGGTTCCCGCGGACCCGGTTCCCGCGGATCCGGCCCCCGCGGATCCGGGGCGTGTGCCTGCCCGCCGGGCGCCGCGCCCGGGCCCGCGCCCGGCCCGGCGTCCCGCCCAGGCACTGGGGCGGTGGCTGCGCGCGAGCGCCCTGCGCTCGGCGGCCGTCCTCGCCCTGCTCACGCTCTGGGAGACCGCACCCCGGCTGGGCCTGGTCGACGCCACCTTCCTGCCACCGGTCAGCGAGGTCGCCGTGGCCTGGTGGGAGCTGCTGGGCAACGGCCAGCTCGGCCGCCACACGGGGGCCAGCCTCGCCCGTTCCCTCGGCGGCTTCGGCATCGCCGTCGCCGTCGCGGTCCCGCTCGGCCTGCTCATCGGCTGGTACCGGCCGGTCGCCGCGCTGCTCGGCCCGCTGCTGGAGGTCTTCCGCAACACGGCGGCGCTCGCCCTGCTGCCGGTCTTCGTGCTGCTGCTCGGGATCGGCGAGGCCTCGAAGGTCTCGATCGTCGTCTACGCCTGCCTGTGGCCGATCCTGCTGAACACCATCAGCGCCGTCGGCAACGCCGACCCCACCCTCGTCAGACTGGCCCGCTCGATGGACCTGTCCACCCCGAGGCTCTTCCAGAAGGTCATCCTGCCGTCCTCGGTACCGGCGATCTTCACCGGAATCCGGCTGGCCGGAGCGGTCTCCATCCTCGTCCTGGTGGCCGCCGAGATGATCGGCGCCAAGGCGGGCCTCGGCTACCTGATCAACGCCTCGCAGTTCAACTTCGCGATCCCGCAGATGTACGCGGGCATCGTCACCATCTCCGCCATCGGCGTGGCCTTCAACCAGCTGCTGGTCACGCTCGAACGCCGCCTGAGCACCTGGCGCGTCCCGGCCTGAGGCCGCTACCGGCACCCCTCACCCCGCACACCCCTGACCATCACACGAGGACGAGTCATGACCGCACCGACCGCACCGACCGCACCGACCGCAACGACCGCACCGACCGCACCCCGGACCCTCCACCTCAACGCCTTCCTCATGAACGCCGGGCACCACGACGCCGCGTGGCGGCATCCGGACAGCACTCCCGAGCGGGTCACCGACCTGCGGTACTTCCAGGAACTGGCCCGCACCGCCGAGCGCGGACGGCTCGACTCCATCTTCTTCGCCGACGGGCTCGCCCTCTGGGGCAAGGCTCGCTACAACGCCCTCGGCGGCTTCGAGCCGCTCACCCTGCTGTCCGCCATCGCCGCCGTCACCGACCACATCGGGCTCATCGCCACGGTCTCCACGACCTTCAACGAGCCCTTCCACACCGCCCGCAAGTTCGCCTCCCTCGACCACATCAGCGGCGGTCGGGCCGGTTGGAACATCGTCACCTCCGGCACGGTCGACGAGGCCCGCAACTTCAACCGCGACGAGCACATGGAACACCGCGTCCGCTATGAGCGCGCCCGTGAGTTCCTCGACGTCGCCACGAGGCTCTGGGACAGCTGGGAGGACGACGCGATCGTCCTCGACAAGGAGCACGGCGTCTACGCCGACACCGACAAGCTCCACCCCGCCGCCCACCGCGGCGAGCACTTCGCCGTCGCCGGCCCGCTCAACGTCCCGCGCTCGCCCCAGGGCCACCCGCTGCTGGTGCAGGCCGGTTCCTCCGAGGACGGCAAGGAGTTCGCCGCCCAGTACGCGGAGGCCGTCTTCACCGCGCAGCAGACCCTCGCCGACGGCCAGACCTTCTACAAGGACCTCAAGTCCCGCCTGGCCAGGTACGGCCGGGCCGAGAACGACCTGCTGGTCCTGCCCGGCATCGCCCCCGTCATCGGGTCCACCGAGGCCGAGGCGAAGGCCCTGGAGCAGCAGCTCACAGACCTCCAGGTGCCGGAGTACGGGCTCGCCCAGCTCTCCGGCATGCTGGGCGTGGACCTGACCGGTCTGCCCCTCGACGGCCCGCTCCCCGACCTGCCCGAGGAGCGGGACATCAACGGCAACAAGAGCCGCTTCACGCTCGTCGCCGAACTGGCCCGCCGCGACGGCCTCACCCTGCGCGAGCTGATCGCCCGCCTCGGCGCCGGCCGAGGCCACCGCGTCTTCGCCGGCACCCCCGAGCAGATCGCCGACCAGCTGGAGGAGTGGTTCACGCGGGGCGCCGCCGACGGATTCAACATCATGGCGCCCGTCCTGCCCACGGGCCTGACCGACTTCGTCGACCAGGTCGTGCCGATCCTCCAGCGGCGCGGTCTCTTCCGCACCGAGTACACGGGCCGCACCCTCCGCGACCACTACGGCCTGCCCCGCCCGGCCAACCGCAACACCGCCCTGCCCCGGCCCGGCCGGGCTGAGGGCGCGTAAGGCCCGGGAGCGGAGCACCAGGGCCGCGCGCGCCCGCCCTCGCGGCCGGGACCGGGATCGGGGCCGCCGGATCCGAGGTGTTCCGGCGGGCCCGCCCGCGTGCGGTCTCAGACCGTCAGGACGATCTTGCCGCGGGTGCGGCCCGCGGCGCTCAGCTCCCAGGCCCTGGCCGCCTCGGCGAGGGGCAGGGCGTGCTCCACGTTGACGGTAAGCCTGCCCGCGTCGGCCAGTTCCGCCAAGAAGGTCAGGTCGGCGGTGTCGGGGCGCACCCACAGCTGGTGGGCGCCCTTGGCCGCGGCCTCGTAGTCGGCGATGGAGACCACCCGGTCGCGCTCCCTGACCAGCGACTGGAGCGTCTCGATGACGCCGTCGCCGTAGAAGTCCAGTCCCGCGTCGACGCCTTCGGGCACCAGCGCGCGGACCCGGTCCGCCAGCCCCTCCCCGTACAGCACCGGCTCGGCGCCGAGCGAGCGCAGGTAGTCGTGGTTGTGCGCGCCGGCCGTGCCGATGACGCGCAGGCCGAGGGCGACCGCGATCTGCACACCGAAGGAGCCCGTGCCGCCCGCCGCGGAGTGGATGACCACGCTTTCTCCGGCCTTGAGGCCCGCGCGGGTCAGCGCCTGGTAGGCGGTCAGACCGGCCAGCGGGAGACCCGCGGCCTGCTCGAAGGTCAGCCCGCGGGGCTTGCGGGCGAGGGTGCGCACCGGGGCGCTGACCAGTTCGGCGTAGGTGCCGAGCTCCACCCACTCCTTGCGGACGTACCCGTACACCTCGTCGCCGACGGCGAAGTCGAAGGTGTCCGGACCGACCGCCTCGACGACGCCGGCGACGTCCCAGCCGGGTATGACCGGGTAGCGGACTTCGAGAATCGGATCGAGATATCCGGCGGCGAGCTTCCAGTCCACCGGGTTGACGCCCGCGGCCCTGACGCGGACGAGTACCTCGCCCGGCCCCACCTTGGGCTGCGGTACGTCAACGAGCGTGAGGCTGCCGGGAGTTCCGTATGCGCTGTACGTGATGGCCTTCATGATCGCCTCCAACGCGGGTCCGCGGCGGCGTATTCCGGTGCTTTCCGGTCCTCCTCCTGTCGTCCGTCTCGGGACCTCCTTTCGGGACCCCTTTCGGGACCCCTTTCTCCGGACCTCCTTCTCCGGACCGTCAGGCCGGCAGGGTGTTGCGGTGCGAGCGGCGCCGGGCCGCGCTGAAGAGTGCCTGGATCTGCGCGCCCGCCTGCTCGACGTCGTCGAGGGGCGAGGGGAAGGGCAGCCGCACGTCACGGTGCCCGCGCCGCTCCTCCAGCCGCAGGGTGATCCCGTACCGGTCCATGGCGACCGGCAGCGCGCGGACGACCGTGGCCGGGGTGGGCGGCGGCTGGACCAGGCGCAGCAGCAGGGTGACGAGGTCGTGGTGGTCGTCGAGGAGGTGGGTGAGCATCCCCGCCTCGTACGCGGCGAGCGGGTCGGGGCAGGCCGCGTCCAGCTCTTCCAGGCCGACGTGCGAGCGGCCCTCCGGGGTTTCGAGGACGGCCCGGTCGAATTCCATGCAGGTGGTGTCGGCGCCGGAGTCGGCGGCCGCGTCGGAGTAGGGGGTCAGCAGGCGGCCCAGCACGGTGACGCGGGCGCGCACCCGGTCCCGTACCGGGGTGGGGGCGACGTCGGTGAACTCCAGCCGGATCGCGGGCCGGTACTCGGCGTCGCCGCCGGGCTCGGCGGGGTGCAGGTGCAGCCGGCCCATCGGGTCCGCGCCGTCGAGGTGCCGGACCTCGGTGCGCAGCCCGTCGGTGACCACGGTCATGGAGTGGGCGGCGGTCAGGATCGACCGGATGCGCTCGGCATCGGTGGGCCGGGCGGCCGGGGTGGCGGGGGCACCGGACATGCGCATGAGGACCTCTCCATCGTCCGATAACTTAGGTATGCCTAACCTAACTCATCTCGGTCTTCGAGAGTACCCGGCGTGGTTCGTGTCGTTGTTGGGCTGAACGGGTGAAACGCGAGAGGATGGGGGGATGCACATGAAGCACGCGGCCGAGGCGGCCCGGTGAGCAGGTACGACGTCACCGACGAACAGTGGGAGGGGCTCGCGCAGGTGGTCCCCCTGCGCAGCCGCAACGAATGGCCCTCCCGGGTGGACCACCGCACGATCCCGAAGACGCCCGGCGCGTCTGCGGCGGAGCAGCGGCGCTTCGTGGTGATCAGGGTTCAGATCTTCGCGGACGCGCGGGAGGTGGCGGAGTACCTGATCGCGCAGATCCCGGTGCTGCTCGACCTCACCGGCGCGGACAGCGAAGTGGCCAAGCGGATCCTGGACTTCAGCAGCGGCGTGGTCTTCGGACTGGGCAGTGGGATGCACCGGGTGGACCGGAACGTCTTCCTGCTGGCGCCGGTGGGGACCGAGGTCGAGGGGATCGCGGCCGCGGCCGTCCCCCGATCGTAGGAAGGTCCCCGCGAGGGAACGGTTCGCCGGGGCCGCGGGGGGTCCGGCGGCCCGTACCGTCCCGCGCATGGACGCCACCCTGGACGCGGCGGTGGGGCGCACCACCGCCACCGCCACCGCCGCCGCCGCCGAGTTAGCCGCCCCCCTCACCGTTCCCGCACAGGCGGGACCGGCCGACGGGGCCGCCGCCGCCTCGTCAGCCGACCCCTTCGCCTTTCCCGCCCGAGGGGGGCCGGCCGATGAACTCTCCTCCGCCGCCTCCGCCGTCTCCGTACGGGCCGGTGCCGCCGCCGCGGTGACCGGTCCCCCGGCGCGGCCTGCCCCCGCCCCTGGCCCTCCCACGGCACCGGCCTCTTCGGCGGGCCGGGGCCCGGCCTCCGCGCATGCCCGGTACGCCCGGCCGGCCGAGGAGGCGGTGAACGGCGGGCCGCCCGCCGAGGAGACCGTGGACGCCGGATCGGCCGACGCCCCCTCCGTGCCGGCGCAGGCGGGCCCCGGCGGCTCCGTGCGTCCTGTCGAGCCTGCGCAGCAGCAGCAGCCGCACCGGCGGCCGGTGCTCACCGAGTTGAGGCTCTCCGCCTTCGGTTCGCACCGGTCGGCGGCCTTCCCGCTCGCGCCCGTCACCCTCTTCGCCGGGCCGAGCGGCAGCGGCAAATCCCAGGCCCTGGCCGCCTACGAGGCCCTCGCCGCGCTGGGATCCGGCGCCACGCTGGAGGAGGCCTTTCCTGACGCGGGTGCCCGCATCCCGGACCGCGCCCTCCCCGACGCGCAGCGGCGACGCGGATTCCGCCTCGGCTGCACGGTCGACGGACCCGCCGGGCCGGTCCGGCTCGACCTCGCCGTCCAGGCCGAGCCGACGCTGCGGATCGTCGGCGAACGGCTTTCGCAGGACGGGCAGATCCTGCTCGCCACCGCCCTGCGCGACCCCGGCCGCCGCTCGGTGCAGGCCGCCTGGCTGACCGGCGGCGCCATCGGCGTCACCAGGGCGCCGCTGCCCGACGACCGGCTCGGTACGGCGCTGCTCCCGCTCCGCGTCGCCGGATCCACCGCCGGGCAGCGGCAGGTGCTGGCCGCCGCCGAGCAGGCGGTGGTGGCCCTGCGCTCGGTGTTCCCGTGCGATCCGCGCCCGGACCGGATGCGCGGGGCCGTCCCGCAGGGGGAGGGCCGGCTGCTCGGCGACTGCGCCAACCTGGCCGACGTACTGCGCCGGACCCGCCACGAATGCGGCACCCGGCACGCGCTGCTGGCCGGGGCCGCCCGCACCGGCTGCGCGGGGCCCGTCACGGGGCTGGACGTACGGGCTCCGGCGGGCGGCCCCGTCACGGCGGTACTGGACCGAGGCCCCGCCCGGCCCGCCACGGAACTGGCCTGCCTCGGCGCGGGAGAACTCCGCTTCCTCGCGCTCGCGCTGGTCCTGCTGACCGGGCCGGGCGTGCTGGCCATGGACCCGGCCGCCGAACTGCTCTCCGCGCAGCAGGCCCTGACGGTGCTGGCCGACGGCTTCGACCGCGGCCTGGACCGGCGGCAGAGCGCCGAGCTGCTGCGCCTCGCGCTGCTGTCCGGCAGCCGCGGCCACATCCGGCTCGTCGCGGCGGTGGGGGAGGAGACGGCGGCCACCGCCCGCCGCCTCCCAGGCGTCGCGGTGGTAGACCTGACGGCATGAACGAGACGCAGAAGCCGCCCGAGCAGCGGCCCGACGAACGGCTGGACCGACTGCAGCGCCGGCTCGCGGAGTTCGCGGCGGCGCGCGGCTGGGAGCCGTACCACACGCCCAAGAACCTGGCGGTGGCGCTGAGCGTGGAGGCGGCCGAACTGGTCGAGATCTTCCAGTGGCTGACGCCGGAACAGTCGGCGAAGGTCATGGAGAAGCCGGAGTCCGCCCACCGCGTGGCCGATGAGGTGGCCGACGTGCTCGCGTATCTGCTGCAGTTCTGTGAGGTTCTCGGGGTGGATGTGCTGGATGCGCTCACCGCGAAGATCGAGAGGAACGAACTCCGCTTTCCCGTGGCGGGGCCACCGACACCGAATCGTCACTCTTCGGAGTGATGGACTCGTCCACAATCACATTTGTGTCCACATTTTCCGAATACCCCTGGCTGACTCGTTGCCCTCACTCTGGGTAGTGGTGAGGGTGACGGAATGTCGTGCGGACGGGGGACGGCATATGGATGCGGTACGGCTCATCGCGGTCGGCCGGCACGCGCTGGCACAGAGCGGGGCTGCGTGGGACATCGTGGGCGAGGCCTGGCAGGCCCAGGCGCTCGCGCAGGGAATCGGGAGCCTTCTGGCGGTCACCGGGCCGCCGGAGCTGAGATCGGAGGCACGGGGACTGGGGGAAGCGGGAGGAAGAGGGTGCGGGGTGCTCGACCGGGCGGCCCTGCGCGGCGAGGGCAGTGCGCCCGAGTATCCGCCGCGGGCGGCACAGTTGAGCGAGGTGTCGGATGTCCGGCAGGCGCTGCTCGGGCTCCAGGCACTGCTGGGCGAAGTGGGCATAGCCCTGGTCGGGGTGGCCTGCGGGACGGACGACGAGGCTCTGTACTGGCAGTGCATAGAGTCGATCGACGCGGCCGACGAGTCGAGCGACCGGGTGCGGGGGATCCTTCGCCGCATGGCGGTCCGCGAGCGGGGGTCCGCCTCGGGCGTGGCCTGAAGCGGCGGCGAAGGCGGTTCGAGTGGGTCCCGCCGTGCACGGCGGGACCCGCACGGTCAGGACGACCGGTAGGACGGGCGCTCGCCCTCGGGGGTGCGGTCCGAGGAGGACTGGAGATCGGCGTCGAGCTGCGAGAGGTCGGCGTTCAGCGCCGCCATCAGCTCTCCATCTGCTGCAGCAGTCCCTTCGGTGCGCCGTCGCCCTGGGCGGGTACCGCGGACTCCTGGCCTGCTCGGTCGTGTGCTGCCTGCCCGGTCTGTCCGGTCTGGTGGGGGGTCTGCGGCACGGCCTCGTGGGACATGGCGGCCTCCTCGGGCCCTGGCCCTTCCGAGGCGGAAGGGGGCGTGGACTCACCGGCGAAGGGCCGCCGGCGCGGGCCGGGCGGTCCGGCTCCGTCCGAGCCGACGATCCCCCTCCGTGGTGGTCACTGGCGGGTCCGGGGGCGGCGCGTCCCGTTGACCAAGATTCACCCTGCCGGGGCGGGAAGTGCAGGATGGGTACATGGATCTCCGCATTTTCACCGAACCCCAGCAGGGCGCGAGCTACGACACCCTCCTGACCGTCGCCAAGGCCACCGAAGACCTGGGCTTCGACGCGTTCTTCCGCTCCGACCACTATCTGCGGATGGGCTCCGCCGACGGCCTGCCCGGACCCACTGACGCCTGGATCACCCTGGCCGGCCTGGCCCGCGAAACCCGGCGGATCCGCCTCGGCACCCTGATGACGGCCGGTACCTTCCGGCTGCCCGGCGTGCTCGCCATCCAGGTGGCCCAGGTCGACCAGATGTCCGGCGGCCGCATCGAACTGGGCCTGGGCGCGGGCTGGTTCGAGGAGGAGCACAAGGCGTACGGGATCCCCTTCCCGGCGGACCGGATGTCCCGGCTGGAGGAGCAGCTGGCCATCGTCACCGGCATGTGGGCCACCGAGCCCGGCGCCACCTTCGACTACGCCGGCCGGCATTACCGGGTGGAGGACTCGCCCGCGCTCCCCAAGCCCGCCCAGGCCAAGGTCCCCGTCCTCGTCGGCGGCCACGGGGCCAAGCGCACCCCGCGGCTCGCCGCACGGTACGCGGACGAGTTCAACATGCCGTTCGCGTCGATCGCGGACAGCGAGCGGCAGTTCGACCGGGTCCGCGAGGCGGCCGAGGAGGCCGGGCGCAAGCCCGACGACCTCGTCTACTCCAACGCCCTCGTGGTGTGCGTGGGCAGGGACGACGCCGAGGTGGCCCGCCGGGCCGCCGCCATCGGCCGGGACGTGGACGAACTCAAGGCCAACGGCCTGGCAGGCTCCCCGGCCGAAGTCGTGGAGAAGATCGGAGCCTACGGCGCCACCGGCTCCTCCCGCGTCTACCTCCAGCTGCTCGACCTCGACGACCTGGACCACCTGGAGCTGATCTCCGCCCAGGTGCTCTCCCAGCTCCGTTAGGGAGGACGGGAACCGATGCCGCGCGCGTCCGGTCCGCTCGCCGAAGCCCTGAGCCGCAGGACCGTGCTCCTGGACGGCGGGCTGAGCAACCAGCTCGCCGCCCAGGGCTGCGACCTGTCCGGCGGCCTCTGGTCGGGGCGGGTGCTCGCCGAGCGGCCGGACCAGGTGGAGGCCGCCCACACGGCGTACGCGCGGGCCGGCGCCGAGGTGCTGATCACCGCGAGCTATCAGGTCGGCTACGAGGCCTTCGCCGCCCACGGCCACGACCGCGCCGAGACCACCGCCCTGCTGCACCGCAGCGTCGCCCTGGCCGCCCGGGCAGCCGAGGCCGCCGACCACGACGTGTGGGTGGCCGCCTCGGTGGGCCCGTACGGGGCGGTGCTCGCGGACGGATCCGAGTACCGCGGCCGGTACGGCCTGAGCGTGCGCGAGCTCGCCGCCTTCCACCGCCCCCGCATCGAGGCGCTGCTCGACGCCGGCCCAGACGTCCTGGCCGTGGAGACCCTCCCCGACCCGGACGAGGCCGAGGCCGTGCTCGCCGTCCTTGCGGAAACGGGCGCCCGTGCCTGGCTCAGCTACACCGTCGCCGAGGGCCGCACCCGCTCCGGTGCGGCCCTCCCGGCGGCCTTCGCCCTCGCCGCGCAGTCCCCGGAGATCATCGCGCTCGGCGTCAACTGCTGCGACCCGGCGGAGGTCCAGCCCGCCCTCGAAGCGGCCGCCACCACCACCCGCAAGCCGCTCCTGGCCTATCCCAACGACGGCTCCGTCTGGGATCCCGCCACCCGCACCTGGCACGCCCCCGCACACGCAGCCCCCTGGCCCGCCCCCACCTGGCACCACACGGGCGCCCGCCTCATCGGCGGCTGCTGCCGCATCGGCCCCGACCGGATCGCGGCCCTGGACCGGAGGCTGCGCGGCGTCTGACGGCTACAGCCAGCCGATGTGGCCCAGCACGGGCACCAGACGGGTCACGGTGTAGAGCGCGGCCGGCGCCGCCTCCACACCGCCGTCCAGCACGGCGCACAGCTGCCTCCTCGTCCGCCCCGCGTCCTGCAGAAGAGCCTCCTTGCTGCCGATCTCGATGACCCCGTGCTCGTGCACGGCCTGCAGCCGATCGGCCCCGCACAGCGCGTCGAGCTCGCCGATCGCGGTCGGCCTGCGCCACGCCGGCCAGTCGCCGGCGCCCGGCAGCACGGACCAGGCGGTCATCCACAAGCGACCGGCGTCGGTGCGGTGAACGCCGGCCCGCCGCCGGTCGTGGAGCTTCGCCAGCGCCCTGGGCATCTCCGGCAGCACGTCCGGCAGATGCATCCGCACGTCCCGTTCGCCGTTCTGCCAGCGGATGTCGCGGACGGTCAGCTCGGGGCGGCCCCGGACCGAAAGCGTCCAGTCCGAGGCGGTGCCCTCGGAGAAGCTGCCCGAGCAGGTCTCGGCCGGGTCGATCGGTGTCCGCCGGGCGGGCACGAGGGTGAGTCGCTCACCGAGAGATATGGTCAAAGGAGCCCCCAGCTGTTGATTGCACGTCAGCTCAGCACATGTCGCGCAGGCGGCACCCGGGTGAGGCCGGGGATAAATCCCTGGTCGGCGGGCATGGGCGCGGACGATACTCGGTCGTGTGTTCCTGACGATCTCCACCACCGGCTCCCCTGAACGACCCGCGACCGACCTGGGCTACCTGCTGCACAAGCATCCCGGGAAGACGCAGGCGTTCTCCACCTCCCACGGCACCGCCCATGTGTTCTACCCCGAGGCCACGGCCCAGCGGTGCACGGCGGCCCTGCTGCTGGAGGTGGACCCCGTCGCGCTCGTGCGGCGCGGGCGGGGCAAGGGCCGGGGCGGGGCGCCCGACGCGGCGCTCGCGCAGTACGTCAACGACCGCCCGTACGCCGCGTCCTCGCTGCTCGCCGTCGCGCTGAGCGGGGTGTTCCGCACCGCGCTCAAGGGGCAGTGCGCCCTGCGCCCGGAGCTGCCGGAGCAGGCCCTGCCGCTGCGCATCGAGATCCCGGTCATGCCGGCCCGCGGTGGGGCGGAGCTGGTGCACCGGCTGTTCGGGCCCCTCGGCTGGGACCTCGTACAGGCCGAGGCCGTACCGCTCGACGAGCGGTTCCCCGAGTGGGGGGACTCCCGCTACGTACGGCTCGTGCTGGAGGGGGAACTGCGCCTGGCGGACGCCCTGCGCCAGCTCTACGTGCTGCTGCCGGTGCTCGACGACGCCAAGCACTACTGGATCGCCCCCGACGAGGTCGACAAGCTGCTCCGTGCCGGAGACGGCTGGCTCGCCGCCCACCCCGAGAACGGGCTGATCAGCTCGCGCTACCTGGCCCGCCACAAGCGGCTGACCCAGGACGCCATCGAGCGCCTGGAGCTGGTCCGCCTCGCCGAGGCCGACGGCAGCGAGGTCGAGGAGATCGACGACGCGGTCGCAGAGAGCGATGACATCGACGAGGCCGCGGAGCGGCCCGTGCCGCTCGCCGTGCAGCGGCGCGAGGCGATCCTCTCCGCGCTGCGGGGCGCGGGCGCCGCCCGGGTCCTCGATCTCGGATGCGGCCAGGGCCAGCTGGTCCAGGCCCTGTTCAAGGACGTGTCCTTCACCGAGATCATCGGTATGGACGTGTCCGTGCGGGCCCTGAACATCGCGGCCAAGCGGCTGCGGCTGGAGCGGATGGGCGAGCGGCAGAGCGCGCGGGTCACCCTCCTGCAGGGCTCGCTGGCGTACACCGACAAGCGGCTGGCCGGCTACGACGCGGCCGTGCTCAGCGAGGTCATCGAGCACCTGGACCTGGAGCGGCTGCCCGCGCTCGAGTACGCGGTGTTCGGCTCGGCCCGCCCCCGCACGGTCCTCGTCACCACACCGAACGTCGAGTACAACGTCCGCTGGGAGACCCTGCCCGCCGGGCACGTCCGGCACGGCGACCACCGCTTCGAGTGGACCCGCGAGGAGTTCCGCGCCTGGGCCGGCCAGGTCGCGCGGCGCTACGGCTACGGGGTCGCGTACGTCCCCGTCGGGGACGACGACCCCGAGGTCGGGCCGCCGACCCAGATGGCCGTCTTCACCCAGGCCGACACCGCCGGCACCACCGCCCCGACCGACACCACCGACACCATCGGCACCACCGACACCCCGAAGGAGGGCGAGGCAGCATGACCAGCTCCACGGACACCACCAGCACCGAGACCCACCGCACACGTGTACTTCCCGTCACCGACCTGTCCCTCGTCGTCCTGATCGGGGCCACCGGCTCGGGCAAGTCCACCTTCGCCCGCAAGCACTTCAAGCCCACCGAGGTCATCTCCTCCGACTACTGCCGGGGCCTGGTCTGCGACGACGAGAACGACCAGAGCGCCAGCCGGGACGCCTTCGACGTGCTGCACTACATCGCCGGCAAGCGCCTCGCCTCCGGCCGTCTGACCGTCGTCGACGCCACCAGCGTCCAGGCCGACGCCCGCCGCACATTGGTCCAGCTCGCCCGCGAGCACGACGTCCTGCCCATCGCCATCGTCCTGGACATGCCCGAGGAGGTCTGCGCCGAGCGCAACGCGGCCCGCCCCGACCGGGCCGGCCTGCCCCGCGCGGTGATCCAGCGGCACCGCCGCGACCTGCGGCGCTCGCTGCGCGGCCTGGAGCGCGAGGGCTTCCGCAAGGTCCACGTGCTGCGTTCCGTCGAGGAGGCCGAGACCGCCGAGGTCGTCCTGGAGAAGCGGTTCAACGACCTCACTCACCTCACCGGCCCCTTCGACATCGTCGGCGACATCCACGGCTGCTCCTCCGAGCTGGAGACCCTGCTCGCCAAGCTGGGTTACGAGGACGGCGTCCACCCCGAGGGACGCACCGCCGTCTTCGTCGGTGACCTCGTCGACCGCGGGCCCGACAGCCCGGGCGTCCTGCGCCGCGTCATGGGCATGGTGAAGTCCGGCAACGCCCTGTGCGTGCCCGGGAACCACGAGAACAAGCTCGGCCGTTTCCTGAACGGCTCCAAGGTCCAGCGGACCCACGGTCTGGCCGAGACCATCGAGCAGCTGGAGAAGGAGCCGCCGGAGTTCGTCGAGGAGGTACGGGAGTTCATCCGCGGCCTCGTCAGCCACTACGTCCTCGACGGCGGCAAGCTGGTGGTGTGCCACGCCGGCCTGCCCGAGAAGTACCACGGCCGCACCTCCGGCCGGGTCCGCTCGCACGCCCTGTACGGGGACACCACCGGCGAGACGGACGAGTTCGGCCTGCCCGTGCGCTACCCGTGGGCCGAGGACTACCGCGGCAAGGCCGTCGTGGTCTACGGCCACACCCCGGTGCCGAACACCGCCTGGATCAACAACACCATCTGCCTCGACACCGGCGCGGTCTTCGGCGGGAAGATGACCGCCCTGCGCTGGCCCGAGCGCGAACTGGTCGACGTCCCGGCCGAGAAGGTCTGGTACGAGCCGGTGAAGCCGCTCGTCGCCGAGGCCCCCGGCGGCCACGACGGCCGGCCGCTCGACCTGGCCGACGTCCACGGGCGCCGGATCGTGGAGACCCGGCACCTGGGCAACGTCACCGTGCGCGAGGAGAACGCGGCGGCGGCCCTGGAGGTCATGAGCCGCTTCGCGGTGGACCCCCGGCTGGTCCCGTACCTGCCGCCGACCATGGCGCCGACCGCGACCTCGCGGGAGGACGGCTACCTGGAGCACCCCGCCGAGGCCTTCGCCCAGTACCGCACGGACGGCATCGCCCAAGTGGTCTGCGAGGAGAAGCACATGGGCTCCCGCGCCACCGTCCTGGTCTGCAAGGACGCCGACGCGGCGCGTGAGCGGTTCGGCGTCGACGGCCCGACCGGATCCGTCTACACCCGCACCGGGCGGCCCTTCTTCAAGGATCCGGAGGTCACGGAGGAGGTCCTCACCCGGCTCCGCTCGGCGGTCACCGGCGCCGGCCTCTGGGAGGAGCTCGGCACCGACTGGCTGCTGCTCGACGGGGAACTGCTGCCCTGGTCCCTGAAGTCCACCGGTCTCCTGCGCAACCAGTACGCCGCCGTGGGCGCCGCCTCCGGCGCCGTCTTCCCGGGCGCCGTCGCCGCCCTGGAGGCGGCCGCCGCCCGGGGCGTCGAGACCGGCGAGCTGCTGGAGCGCCAGCGCGGCCGGGCGGCCGACGCGGCGGCCTTCACCGACGCCTACCGGCGCTACTGCTGGACCACCGACGGGCTGGACGGCGTACGGTTCGCGCCGTTCCAGTTGCTGGCGGCGGCCGGGCGGTCGCTGGCCGCGGTACCCCACGACGAGCAGCTGTTCTGGCTGGACCGGCTGGTCGCCGCGGACGAGGCGGCCGGTACCGGGCTGTTGCGCCGCACCGGCCGGATCCTGGTGGACACCGCGGACGAGGACTCGGTACGGGCGGGGACCGACTGGTGGCTGGAGCTGACGGCCGCCGGCGGCGAGGGCATGGTCGTCAAGCCGCTCCAGGCGTACGCCCGGGACGGGAAGGGCCGCCTGGTCCAGCCCGGGGTCAAGGTGCGCGGGCGCGAGTACCTGCGGATCATCTACGGTCCGGAGTACACCCGCCCCGACCACCTGGAGCGGCTGCGCGAGCGCTTCCTCGGGCACAAGCGCTCGCTCGCCCTGCGCGAGTACGCGCTGGGGCTGGAGGCGCTGGACCGGCTGGCGGCCGAGGAACCGCTGTGGCGGGTCCACGAGGCCGTGTTCGCGGTGCTCGCGCTGGAGTCGGAGCCGGTCGACCCCCGGCTCTGAGGGAGCACGACGTAAAGGCGACACCCCCGTACGGCCGCTAATTAGGTCGTATGGGGGAACTTTCGCGGAGAACTCCGGGAAACCCACCGGCGGGATCGTTCAACCAGGGCAGCGGAATGTCCGCGACCCTGGAAGGACGGAACGTCACCTATGAAGATGACCGCGCGCGGAAGCATTGCGGCGCTCATGACCTGTATGGCTGCGGCCGGCGCGGCCACCCCGGCCGTGGCCCAGTCGGTGCCGGTCGGTGTCCCGCTGGACGCCGTGAAGACCACGCTGGGCGTGGACACCCCGCGCGTGGGCACGGGCGTGCCGATGCCGGTCGTGGGAGCGCCCGAGGCGCCCCGCTTCCACAAGGGGGACATGCTCCCGAACCCACTGCTCCCTGTGGTCCCGATCGGCACCGAGCTCGGCAGCACCCTCGTCACCTCCCCGGTGCCGAACCTGCTGGGCAAGCCCGAGACGGACGGCGAGGGTTCCGTGGAGGCACCGGCCACCGACCTGGTGGCCCGGACCCCCGGCCTGGTCGCCGGTGGTCTCCTGACGATGCCGGACGCCTCCAACTCCGGGGTTCCGAACCTGGCTGCGCCCGAACTGGGCCTGACCACCCCGGAACTCGTCGGCGCCCCTTCGGCGCTTCTCGGCCTCGCCACCCCCCGCTGAGCCGACGCCACGTCAAAAGGCCGTTCGGTCTGGGAACGTGTACGGCATGGGATTCCATGTCGACTCCGAGACCGGGCGGCTTCGCCGCGTCATCCTCCACCGGCCCGACCTGGAGCTGAAGCGGCTCACACCGAAAAACAAGGACGCGCTCCTCTTCGACGACGTGCTGTGGGTGCGCCGGGCGCGCCAGGAGCACGACGGCTTCGCGGACGTGCTGCGGGACCGGGGCGTCGCGGTCCACCTCTTCGGGGACCTGCTGTGCGAGGCCCTCGACATCCCGGAGGCGAGACACCTCGTACTGGACCGGGTGTTCGACGAGAAGGAGTACGGGCCGCTCGCCACCGACCATCTGCGGTCGGTCTTCGACGGACTGCCCTCCGCCGACCTGGCGGAGGCGCTGGTCGGCGGGATGACCAAGCGGGAGTACCTGGACCGGCACGCGGAGCCGGTGTCCGTGCGCTTCCACGCCCTGGATCCGGACGACTTCCTGCTCGGCCCGCTGCCCAACCACCTCTTCACCCGCGACACCTCCGCCTGGATCTACGACGGGGTGTCCATCAACGCGATGCGCTGGCCGGCCCGGCAGCGTGAGACCGTCCACTTCGAGGCGATCTACAAGCACCACCCGCTCTTCACCAGTTCCGGCGCCTTCCACTACTGGTCGCAGGGTCAGGTGGACTACCCCTCGACCATCGAGGGCGGGGACGTGCTCGTCATCGGCAACGGCGCGGTGCTGATCGGGATGAGCGAGCGGACCACGCCGCAGGCGGTGGAGATGCTGGCGCGCGGCCTGTTCGCCGCCGGTTCGGCGACCTCCATCGTGGCGCTGGACATGCCCAAGCACCGGGCCTTCATGCACCTGGACACGGTGATGACGATGGTCGACGGAGATACGTTCACTCAGTACGCCGGGCTCGGGATGCTCCCCTCCTACACGATCGAGCCGGGCGACGGGGCGCACGACCTGAAGGTGACCGACCACCCGGCGGAGCACATGCACCGGGCCGTCGCGGCGGCGCTCGGTCTGGACTCGATCCGGGTGCTGACCGCGACGCAGGACGTGCACTCCGCGCAGCGCGAGCAGTGGGACGACGGGTGCAACGTGCTCGCCGTGGAGCCGGGGGTGGTGGTCGCGTACGAGCGGAACGTGACGACCAACACCCATCTGCGCAAGCAGGGCATCGAGGTGATCGAGATCCCGGGCAGCGAGCTGGGGCGGGGCCGGGGCGGGCCGCGCTGTATGAGCTGTCCGGTCGAGCGGGACGCCGTGTCGTGACGGCGGTGTCGGGGTTTCGGGAGATCCCGCAGCCGGTCTGTATATCAATACGGAGGATCGTATAGACTTCCATCATCCCCTGTCACCGTGACGCTGGAGCGACCCCATGGCCACCGACCTCACAGGCCGCAGTTTTCTCAAGGAGCTCGACTTCACGGCCGCCGAGTTCCGCGGCCTGATCGAGCTCGCCGCCGATTTGAAGGCGGCCAAGAAGGCCGGGGTCGAGCAGCGCCTGCTCCAGGGCAGGAAC
The DNA here is from genome assembly GCF_053610945.1 of Streptomyces sp. NPDC054849. Lineage (NCBI taxonomy): Bacteria > Bacillati > Actinomycetota > Actinomycetes > Kitasatosporales > Streptomycetaceae > Streptomyces > Streptomyces sp. NPDC054849. Next base: position 58,894 of record NZ_JBSGZI010000014.1, on the reverse strand, counting down.
ATCGCGCTGATCTTCGAGAAGACCTCGACGCGGACCCGCTGCGCCTTCGAGGTCGCCGCCGCCGACCAGGGCGCCCACACCACCTACCTCGACCCCGCAGGCTCCCAGATGGGCCACAAGGAGTCGGTCCGGGACACCGCCCGGGTGCTCGGCCGGATGTTCGACGGGATCGAGTACCGGGGGGACAGTCAGGAGGCCGTCGAGCAACTCGCCGCCCACTCCGGCGTTCCCGTCTTCAACGGGCTCACCGACGACTGGCACCCCACCCAGATGCTGGCCGACGTCCTCACGATGACCGAGCACAGCGCCAAACCGCTGAACCGGATCGCCTTCGCCTACCTCGGCGACGCCCGCTTCAACATGGGCAACTCCTACCTCGTGACCGGCGCGCTGCTGGGCATGGACGTACGGATCGTCGCGCCCAGCGCCTACTGGCCGGCCGACTCGGTGGTGGCCGCGGCGCGGCGGCTCGCGGCGGAGAGCGGCGCCCGGATCACCCTGACCGAGGACGTCGCCGAGGGCGTCGCCCAGGCGGACTTCGTCGTGACCGACGTCTGGGTGTCCATGGGCGAGCCCAAGGAGGTCTGGGACGACCGGATCGCGGTGCTGTCCCCGTACGCCGTGACCATGGACGTGCTGCGCGCCACCGGGAACCCGGACGTGAAGTTCATGCACTGTCTGCCGGCCTTCCACGACCTCGGCACCAAGGTGGCCCGGGAGATCTACGAGCGGCACGGGCTCGAATCGCTGGAGGTGACGGACGAGGTGTTCGAGTCTGAGCACTCCATCGTCTTCGACGAGGCCGAGAACCGGCTGCACACGATCAAGGCCGTGCTCGTCGCCACGCTCCGCAGGCCCTGACGGAGTGACGCATGGTCATACGCCGACCGCAGAGGTCTCTACGCGGGCGGGGTGAGCCTCCGGCCCGTGGGGCGGCCGACCGGCTCAACGTGTCGCGTTTCTGTGACGGTAGTCACGATCTGGTGATACCGTCGATCGTGTGAGCCCCTTCACCGGTTCCACACCAGCGACCGAACGGTGGCACCACCTCCGGATCACCCGGCAGGACGGCGTCGCCACCGTCACCTTCGACCGACCCCAGAAGCTGAACGCGCTCACCTTCGGCGCCTACGCCGACCTGCGCGATCTGCTCACCGAGCTGTCCCGCGAGCGTTCCGTGCGCGCCCTCGTGCTGGGCGGTGAGGGGCGCGGCTTCTGCTCCGGCGGAGACGTGGACGAGATCATCGGCGCCACCCTCGCCATGGACACCGCCCAGCTCCTCGACTTCAACCGGATGACCGGCCAGGTGGTGCGCGCCATCCGGGAATGCCCCTTCCCGGTGATCGCCGCCGTGCACGGGGTGGCGGCCGGCGCCGGCGCCGTCCTCGCGCTCGCCGCCGACTTCCGGATCGCCGACCCCACCGCCCGCTTCGCCTTCCTCTTCACCCGCGTCGGCCTGTCCGGCGGGGACATGGGCGCCGCCTACCTGCTGCCCCGGGTCGTCGGCCTCGGCCACGCCACCCGGCTGCTGATGCTCGGAGAGCCCGTACGTGCCCCCGAGGCCGAGCGGATCGGCCTGCTCAGCGAGCTGACCGAGGAGGGCAAGGCCCACGTACGGGCCGCCGAACTCGCCGCGCACCTGGCCGCCGGCCCCGCCCTCGCCTACGCGCAGACCAAGGCGCTGCTCACCGCCGAGCTCGACATGCCGCTGGCGGCGTCCGTGGAGCTGGACGCCGCCACCCAGGCCCTGCTGATGAACGGCCAGGACTACGCGGAGTTCCACGCGGCCTTCACCGGGAAGCGCCCGCCGGAGTGGAAGGGCAGGTAGCCACATGTCCGCGGGTTCCATGCGGGTAGCCGTCATCGGCGGGGGACCGGGCGGGCTCTACGCCGCCGCTCTGCTGGCCCGCCAGGGCCACACCGTCGAGGTGTGGGAACGGGGCGCGCCGGACGAGACCTTCGGCTTCGGCGTGGTCCTCTCCGACGAGACCCTCGGCGGCATCGAGCGCGGCGACACCGTGGTCCACGCCGCGCTGAGCGCCGAGTTCGTGCGCTGGGACGACGTGGACGTGGTGCACCGGGGGCGGCTGCTGACCTCCGGCGGCCACGGCTTCGCGGCCGTCGGGCGGCGCCGGCTGCTGGAGATCCTGCACGAGCGCTGCGCCGGGCTCGGCGTTCGGCTCCGCTTCCGCACCGGCCCGGTGGCCGCCGAGACCCTCGCAGCCTCGTACGACCTGGTGGTCGCGGCGGACGGGGTGCACAGCGCGACCCGGGAGGCGGGCGCCGCCCACTTCCGGCCGACCGTCACGGGCGGCCGCTGCCGCTACATCTGGCTCGCCGCCGACTTCGCCTTCGACGCCTTCCGCTTCGAGATCGCGCAGACCGAGCACGGCGTGATGCAGCTGCACGCCTACCCGTTCGCGGCCGACGCCTCCACCGTGATCGTGGAGATGCGGGAGGAGGTGTGGCGGGAGGGCGGCTTCGATCTGTGCGACGAGACCGAGTCCGCGGCCCGCTGCGCCAAGATCTTCGGCGAGGCCCTTCGCGGGCGCCCCCTCCAGGGCAACCGCTCGGCATGGACGCAGTTCCGCACCGTCGTCAACGAGCGCTGGTCCCACGGCAACGTGGTACTGCTCGGCGACGCGGCCCACACCGCGCACTTCTCCATCGGCTCCGGCACCAAACTGGCGGTGGAGGACGCCCTCGCCCTGGCAGCGGCGCTGGACGCGGAGGACGGCGTACCGCAGGCCCTCGCCGCGTACGAGACGGCGCGGCGGCCGGCGGTCGCCAGCACCCAGCGGGCGGCGGCCGCCAGCATGCGGTGGTTCGAGGACATCGCCGGCTATGTGGAGCAGCCCGCCCGGCAGTTCGCCTTCAACCTGCTCACCCGCAGCCGCCGCGTCACCCATGACAACCTGCGGCTGCGCGACGAACGCTTCACACGGGCCGTGGAAAGGGACTTCGGCTGCCCGGACGACGCCACCCCGCCCATGTTCACCCCCCTCACCCTGCGGGGCCTGAGCCTGCGCAACCGGGTCGTCGTCTCACCGATGGACGTGTACTCGGCCGAGGAGGGCGTGCCGGGGGACTTCCACCTCGTCCACCTGGGCGCACGGGCCCTCGGCGGCGCCGGCCTGGTGATGACGGAGATGGTCTGCATCAGCGACGAAGGCCGGATCACCCCCGGCTGCACCGGCCTCTACACCCGGGAACAGGCGGCCGCCTGGAAACGGATCGCCGACTTCGTGCACACCTCCGCCCCCGGCACCGCGCTCGGCGTCCAGCTGGGGCACGCGGGCCGCAAGGGCTCGACGCGGGTGATGTGGGAGGGCATGGACGACCCACTCCCGGAAGGCAACTGGCCGCTGGTGGCCGCCTCCGGGCTGCCCTACCGGCCGGGCGTCTCGGCGCCCCCGCGCGCTCTCACCCGCGCCGGCATGACGGCGCTGCGCTCCGAGTTCGCGGCCGCCGCCGTCCGGGCCGCCGACTGCGGATTCGACCTCCTCGAACTGCACTGCGCCCACGGCTACCTGCTCTCCGGGTTCCTCTCACCGCTGACCAACCACCGTGACGACGCCTATGGCGGCCCGCTGGAGAACCGCCTGCGCTTCCCGCTGGAGGTCTTCGACGCGGTCCGCGGCGTCTGGCCCGGGGACCGCCCGATGACGGTCCGCCTCTCCGCCACCGACTGGGCGCCCGGCGGGACCTCGCCCGAGGAGGCCGTGGAGATCGCGGCGGCCTTCGCCGCCCACGGCGCGGACGCCATCGACGTCTCGACCGGCCAGGTGGTCGCGGACGAGATCCCGGAGTACGGGCGCTCGTACCAGACCCCGTTCGCCGACCGGATCCGCAACGCGCTCGGCGTCCCCGTCATCGCGGTCGGCGCCATCTCCTCCTGGGACGACGTGAACTCCCTGCTGCTGGCCGGCCGCGCCGACCTCTGCGCCCTCGGCCGTCCCCACCTCTACGACCCCCACTGGACGCTGCACGCGGCCGCCGACCAGTCCTACGAGGGCCCTGGAGCCCCCTGGCCCGCGCCCTACCGCGCGGGCAGCCGCAAGCCCCCGACGGGCCGCGGCTGAGGCCCGGTCCGGCGGCCGTGCGCGAGGCACTCGCGGCGCTCGGCCCCCGGGCACCGGCCCCGGCCCGCCTCGCCGTGGCACCACGTCCGCGGCGATCGTTCCGGGTGGGGTCGGGCAGGGGGCGGACGGGTTCGGGCGGGACGGGCGGGTCGGGCGGGTTCGGTCCCCGTCGTTCCAGCGGCCCGGCCCCTGCCCCGGTCATGCGGGGACGACCTCGGCGCGGTCCTCGACCGGGGTGTACCCCAGACGCAGATAGACGCCGTTGCTGGTGGGGTTGGCCAGGTCCGTGAACAGGAGGACCTCCGAGGCGCCGGCCGCGTACGCCGCTTCGCTCGCCGCGTGCGTGACCCCGGCGGCGTAGCCGCGGCCGCGGACCTCGGGCGGTGTGTAGACCGGTCCGACGCGGGCGGCCGAGCCGATCGGGCGGGAGAGGGACGCCAGCGAGACGGGCGTCCCGGCGTGCTCCCACAGCAGGACCCCGCCGTAGGAGATCCGGTCGCGCAGCATGGTCTCGGAGGCGGCCCCTGGAATGTTCGCCTCCACATGGAAGGCTTTGATCCACTCCAGCATCAGGGGGAGGTCCGCCTCGGTGGCGGGCCGGGCCCGCCCGGCCGGGGCGGGATCCGGGGCGACCAGGCCGGCCAGCCGGTACAGCCGGATCTCCTCGGCGACCCGGCTGGGCCGCCCCCAGGCGCCGACCAGTGCCTCGGCGTCCGGTCGGCGGGCGTTGAATCCCGGGATCCCGGCGAGCAGCGGCTCGGTGGCGAGCGCGTCCCCCAACGCCCGGACCGCCTCCCCGGGCAGGACACCGAGCAGCATCGGGAAGGGCGGCGTACACAGCAGTCCGCCGGCGACGGCCCCGTCGGCCCCGGTCCACCAGCCGAAGACGGGAGCGTCCGGGCCGTAGGCGGCGGCTCCGCGCCGCTCCAGCCCGTCGGTCACGGTCAGCAGCAGGGTGTTGGAGACGGGCTGCGCGGCCACGGCTGGGCCCGCGGCGGCCCGATAGGCGGCGAGGTCCGAGGTGAAGGTCCAGGTCATGGCCCATCCTGGCGCGGTGCGCAGGCCCTGCGCATCCGGATTTCTCAGGCGGCAGCCAGTGGGGCCGTCGCGGCGGCACGTTGCCCGGGCCGCACTGCTCCACTCACCGTTGCGCGAACCGGGCGCCGGGTTCCCACAGCCGCGCGTGCAGTTCGGCGAAGACGGCCGCCGCCCGGTCGCCCGGCCAGTCCGCGGGCAGCAGCTCGCGCGGCAGGCCCGGGTCGGCGTACGGCAGGCGGCGCCAGGAGTCCAAGGCGAGGAGGTAGCCGCGGTAGGCGTCCTCCGGCGTCGGCTCCGGGCCCGGCTGGAGGGCGCGCAGGGCCGGTTCGTGCAGGTCGAGGAACTCCTCGTGCTGCTTGGCCAGGGACGCCAGGTCCCACCAGCGGGCCACCGCCTCGACGGTCGGGGCGAAGCCGAGGTGGGCGCCGCGGAAGAGTTCCACGTACGGCGTCAGGTGCAGGCGCTCCAGCGTGTGCGCGGTCTCCTCGTACAACCGGGCCGGGGCGATCCACACGCCCGGTGCCACCGCGCCGAAACCGAGCCGGGCCAGCCGGGAGCGCAGCAGGTGCCGCTTGTGCCGTTCCTGCTCCGGGACGGAGAACACCGCCACCAGCCACTCGTCCGACGGCTGCGGGCTGCCGTAGATGCGGCGGTCGCCGTCGTCCAGCAGCTGCCGGGCCTCCTCGGAGAGCCCGTACGCCGCCGAGCCGTCCGCCGCCCGGCCGGGCAGCAGGAAGCCGCGCCGCTTCAGCCGGGACACCGACGAGCGGACCGACGGGGCGTCCACGCCGACCGCGCCCAGCAGGCGGATCAGCGCGGACACCGGGACCGGGCCCTCGAAGGCCCGCCCGTAGGCGCCGTAGAACGTGACGATCAGGGATCGCGGGGTGTGCTCGGCCACGGATTCACTCTAGGGCGTGTCATCGCGTGACGTCCGATCCTGCGGCGCCCCGGGTTCCCGCAGGCGGAAGCGTTGCAGCTTGCCCGTCGCGGTGCGGGGGAGGGCGGGCAGGAAGACGAAGGAGCGCGGGCACTTGTGCGGGGCCAGCTCCGCCCGCATGAAGGTGCGCAGGACCTCCTCCGTCAGCACCGCGCCCTCCCGCCCGACGGTGTACGCCACCACGATCTGCCCGCGTCGCTCGTCCGGGCGGCCCACCACGGCCGCCTCCACCACGTCCGGGTGGCGCAGCAGGGCCTCCTCCACCTCCGGGCCCGCGATGTTGTACCCCGCCGAGACGATCATGTCGTCGGCTCGGGCGACGTAGCGGAAGTAGCCCTCCCGATCGCGCACGTAGGTGTCGCCGGTCAGATTCCAGCCGTTCTGGACGTACTCCCGCTGCCTGGGGTCGGCCAGGTAGCGGCAGCCCACCGGGCCGCGCACGGCCAGCAGCCCCGGCTCGCCGTCCGCGACCGGCCGCCCGGACGGGTCCACCACCCGGGCCTGCCAACCTGGTACGACCCGGCCGGTCGTACCGGGCCGGATGTCCTGGTCGGCGGCGGAGATGAAGATGTGCAGCAGTTCGGTCGCCCCGATGCCGTTGATGATCCGCAGACCGGTGCGCTCGTACCAGGCCTGCCAGGTGGCGGCGGGCAGGTTCTCCCCGGCCGAGACGCAGCGGCGCAGCGAGGAGAGGTCGTACGCACCCACGTCGTACGGGCCCAGCGCGTCCAGCATCGTCCGGTACGCGGTGGGCGCGGTGAACAGCACCGTCACCCGGTGCTCCGCGAGCGCGGGCAGCAGCCGGCGCGGCACCGCGTCCTCCAGCAGCAGCGCGGACGCGCCCGCCCGCAGCGGGAAGACGACCAGCCCGCCGAGGCCGAAGGTGAACCCGAGCGGCGGACTGCCCGCGAAGACGTCGTCCGGGCGGGGGCGCAGCACGGTCCGGGAGAAGGTGTCGGCGACGGCGAGCAGGTCGCGGTGGAAGTGCATGCAGCCCTTGGGTCGCCCGGTGGTCCCGGAGGTGAAGGCGATCAGCGCGACGTCGTCCGCGGAGGTCGGGGCGGCCGGGAAGGGCTCGCGGTGTCTCTCGGCCAGCCGGAGCAGATCGTCCGGGGCCCCGCCGCCGTACGGGGTGATCCGCAGCCCCGGCACCTCCGCCTTGACCAGGTCGTCCAGTACGTCCGCATGGCACAGGGCGTGCCCCACGCGGGCCATCGCGCACACCGTGGCCAGTTCCTGCGCACGCTGCTGGGGCAGGACGGTGACCGCCACCGCGCCCGCCTTCATCACCGCGAGCCAGCAGGCGGCGAGCCAGGGGCCCGTGGGACCGCGCAGGAGCACACGGTTGCCGGGGACGACGCCGAGGTCGGCGGTGAGCACGTGGGCGAGGCGGTCCACGCGCTCGCGGAGCCCGCCGTACGTCCACACCTCGCCCGTGCCGCTGCGGATCGCCGGGCGGTCGGCGCCTGCGCGGCCGAACCGGGCGATGGTGGCGTCGAGGAGCTCGGCCCCGCAGTTCAGCCGGTCCGGGTAGGCCAGTTCGGGCAGATCGAAGACAAGTTCCGGCCAGGTGTCCGCGGGTGGCAGATGGTCACGGGCGAAGGTGTCGATGTGAGCGGAAGGCTTGAGGTCCAAGGCGGGTCGCCCCCTGCAGCGGTCCGGAATGGGGTGGAGCCGGCCGTGCTGTTGCCACATGAGCGTATCGTGATGGTGACGGCAGTCAACAGGACGCGATAGATGCGGGGATGTTCGGATGACCGGATTCGCGCTCGGGGTGGACCAGGAGGAGTGGTGCGGGCAGTTGCGCGCACTGGCGGTCGATCGGCTCAGGCCGCTGGCCGAGAAGGGCGAACCGGGGAAGGTGAACCGGCCGCTGCTGGCGGCGCTGGGCGAGCTGGGCCTGCTGCAGCGGGTGTTCGCCTCGGGCGCGCTGGAACTGTGCCTGCTGCGGGAGTCCCTCGCCTACGGCTGCACGGAGGCCGAGACGGCCCTCGCCCTCCAGGGGCTGGGGGCGTACCCGGTCCTGCGGGCGGGGAGCGAGGCGCAGCGGGAACGCTGGCTCCCGCAGGTGCGCGCCGGGCGGGCGGTGGCGGCCTTCGCGCTGAGCGAGCCGGGGGCGGGCTCGGACGCGGCCGCGCTGGCGCTGGCGGCCGAAGCCGACCCGGCCGCCCGGGGCGGGTGGCGGCTCAGCGGCGAGAAACGCTGGATCTCCAACGCACCGGAGGCGGACTTCTACACGGTGTTCGCCCGAACGGGTGAAGGTCCCGGAGCCAAGGGGGTGTCGGCCTTCCTGGTCCCGGCGGACCGTCCCGGACTCTCCGGCGAACCGCTGGACATGCTCTCCCCGCACCCCATCGGCTCCCTGACCTTCGACGGGGTACCCGTCGGCCCGCGGGACCTGCTCGGCGAACCCGGGCGCGGCTTCCGCGTCGCGATGGACACCCTGAACCTCTTCCGGCCGAGCGTCGGCGCGTTCGCGGTGGGCATGGCCCGGGCCGCGCTGGACGCGACGCTCGCCTACACGGCGGGCCGGGCGGCGTTCGGCGGGACGCTGAGCGACCTCCAGGCGGTGGGGCACCGGGTGGCCGAGATGGCCACCCGCACGGAGGCGGCCCGGCTGCTGGTGTACGCGGCGGCCGGGGCCTACGACCGGGGATCGGCGGACGTCCCGAGGCACGCGGCGATGGCGAAGCTGCTGGCCACCGAGACGGCTCAGTACGTGGTGGACCACGCGGTCCAACTGCACGGGGCGGTCGCCCTCCAGCGGGGTCACCTGCTCGAACACCTCTACCGGGAGGTGCGGGCGCCGCGGATCTACGAGGGGGCGAGCGAGGTGCAGCGGACGATCATCGCGAAGGAGCTGTACGGGGCCTTGGCCGGGTCGCCGGACGGCGCGCTGCCGGGGGCGCTGGAGCCGGGCGCGCTGCCCGGGGCGCTGGAGCCGGGGGCACTGTCCGGGGAGGCGGCCGCGCGATGAGTCTCGACCGGATCAACCCGGCGGAGCTGTCGCCCGCGACCGGCTTCTCGCACGCGGTCGCGGCGACCGGATCCCGGCTGGTGTTCCTGGCCGGCCAGACCGCGCTCGACGGCGCGGGCAAGGTGGTGGGGGAGGGCCTGCCGGAGCAGTTCGAGGCGGCCCTGGCCAACCTCCTGGCGGCCCTCGCCGCGGCGGGCGGCGCCCCGGCGGACCTGGCCCGGGTCACCGTGTACGCGGTGGACGTGGCGGCGTACCGGGAGTGCGCGGGCGAACTGGGCCGGATCTGGCGGAGGCTGGCGGGACGGGACTATCCGGCGATGGCCGTGATCGGCGTGGTCCGCCTCTGGGACGAGCAGGCCATGGTGGAACTCGACGGGGTCGCCGTGCTGCCGTAGCGGTGCGGTGCGCTGCGGCATGGTTCTGTCCGGTTCTGTGTCGGCCCGGCCAGGCGCCGGGGCCTTGCCTGCGGCCTGCGCCTGCGGCCTGCGCCCCGGCACCGATTGCCGAGGCCGGGGCCGGCCGGCGCCGTCCGCCCCGTGGCGGCCGAGGTGCCGGTCATCCGGGGGCGGGGCACCGGTCACCGCAGGGTGAGCGCCGTCTGGGACGTGAGGCGGGACAGCTTCTCCGGGTTGCGGACGTAGTAGAGGCCGATGATGCGGGCGTCCTCGACGCGGACCGCCATGATGCCGTCGATCTCCCCGTCCAGGTGGACGACGAGTGCCGGGCTGCCGTTGACCACGGCGGGGGCGCACGTGACCGGGGCCTTGTTCTTGCCCAGGCCGCCGATCATGAACCGGGCCACCTTGTCGGCCCCGATGATCGGCCGCGCCGCCGCCTGCTTGATGCCGCCGCCGTCGCTCATCAACACGACCTCCGGGGCGAGCACGTCGAGGAGGCCCTGCGGGTCCCCGGTCTCGATGACGCGCCGGAACGACTCCAGAGCCGCCCGGGTCTGGCGGGCGGAGACCGTCTGGCGAGGGCGGCGGGCGTCGACGTGCTTGCGGGCGCGGTGCGCGATCTGGCGGACGGCCGCGGGGCTCTTGCCGACGGCGGCCGCGATCTCGTCGTAGTCGACGTCGAAGACCTCGCGCAGGACGAAGACGGCGCGCTCGGTCGGCGACAGCGTTTCGAGGACGAGCATCAGCGCCATCGACACACTCTCGGCGAGCAGGGCGTCCTCGGCCACGTCGGGCGTGGTGAGCAGCGGTTCGGGCAGCCAGGGGCCGACGTACGCCTCCTTGCGGCGGCTCATCGCACGCAACCGGTTGAGCGACTGCCGGGTCGTGATCCGGACCAGGTAGGCGCGCTGGTCGCGCACCTGCTCCAGGTCGACCTCGACCCAGCGCAGCCAGGTCTCCTGGAGTACGTCTTCGGCGTCGGCCGCGGACCCGAGCATCTCGTAGGCGACGGTGAAGAGGAGATTGCGGTGGGCGACGAACGTCTCGGTCGCCGGGCCGCCGGCGTGCTCGCTCATATCCCGGTCCCCGTCCTGTGCGGCCGGCCCTGATCGCCGGCGGTCTTGAGGCGTGCCTCCACGGCAAGGTCCTTTCCCCCGGCGGGTGTTCGGTCCGGCCCGCCTGTTCCGTTGCTCACATGATCACCGATGGGCGGGTACGGTGACCGGCGCCCCGTGGCGCTCGTCGGAGCCGCCCACCAGCTGGTGCAGGCGGATCCGCTCGACGAAGGCCGGGCGCGGGTTGATCAGAGTCACCGTCACGTCGCCGCGCTGCGTCAGGCGATTGGCCGCCATGACGCCGGCGTATCCGCCGCCGATCACGACCACAGCGGTGTTCCCGGTCATGGTGTCTCCTTCGCTTCGAGGGGTTCGGCCTCAAGACACCGCACCCGCCGGCGTTGTGACTGCTTGTGAGGCGGGTCACTGCGGCGGCCCGGGGGTGTGCGCAACCCCGTTGTCAGTGGCGGGTACGAGGATGTGACCGCACTGCTGAACCGGCGACATCCAAGGAAACTCCCATGTCCGCACCCACACCCGCCACCGACCCCGCGTCCCTCCCCTTCCCGACCGGATGGTGCGCCACCGACCTGGGCTCGTACCGGCCGTGCGAGTTCACCTACGAGGTCTACTCCTGGGAGGGCCTGCCCCCGCTGGACGCCGTCGGCCTCGACGGCGGCTTCGGGTGGCTGGGCGGACCGGGCGCGCCGGACGAGCCGCCGTCGGATCACGGCGAGCACCTCACCGCCCTGGAGGAACACCTGGCGCCCCTCGGTCTGCAGCTGCCCGCGGACTTCCGCACCTTCTACGGCAGCGGCCGGCTCTGCCGCGCGTTCGACGACGTGTCCGTGACGGCCTGTTGGAGCGACCTGTCACGACCGCTGCGCAGCCCCGCCGAAGACGGCGCCCGCCTCATACGGTTCCTGCGGGACCAGCAGGACTGCGTCATCTGGTACCTGTACCTGCGTCCCTCGGGGGAGGCGTTCGTGGTCTGCTCGCACCTCGAACTGGAGTACATGGAGCAGGAGCTGAACGAGGCGCAGGCAGCCGGGTTCCGTGCCGCGGCGGCGGAGTCGCTGGTGCGGTGCGCCCCGGCGTTCGAGGAGTTCGCCTACCGCTTCGTGGTGGAGAACGAGCTCTGGATGCACCTGAACACCACCCGCCCCGCGACCGCGTTGGCCCCCCACCTGCAGGAGTACCTCGACCACTACGCGGCCGCGGCGTCGTGACCCACCCGCGGCCGGCCGGACCCCGGCCGCGGTTGCGGTTACGGTTGCGGGATGTCCTGCCGGTGGAGGGGCGGGGAGGGGCTCAGGCGCGGCCGGTGACGTGGCCGCCGTCCACGCGCAGGGCGTGGCCCGTGACGAACGTGGCGCCCGCGAGGTAGAGCACCGCCTCGGAGATCTCCGACACCTCGCCGACCCGGTTCAGCAGGGCGAGCCCGCTGAAGGAGTCCACGTCGGAGCCCGCGTGCAGCGGGGTGCGGATGATGCCGGGGGACACGAGGTTGACGCGGATGCCGTCTGCGGCGAGCTCCGCGGCCAGGCTGGTCGTCAGCGCGTGCACGCCGGCCTTGCTGACGACGGGCGCGGAGGAGGGGAAGCCCGCCAGTGCGTGGTCCACCAGAACCGTGCCGATGTTGACGATGCTGCCGCCCCGGCCCTGTGCGCGCAGCGCCCGTACCACCGCCTGGGTGGTCAGGTAGGTGCCCTTGAGGTTGCCGGTCAGGAAGCCGTCGAGCTCGTCCTCGGTGACCTCGGTGAAGGGCTTGGGGGCGAAGGTTCCCGCGTTGTTGACGAGGACGTCGATGCCGCCGAAGCGGTCGAGCGCGGTGCGGACGAGGGCTTCGCCGGTCGCCGGCTCGGCGATGGCGCCCGCGACCCACGCGGTCCGCTCCGGGTGACCGAGGCCGGCCGCCGCCTTGGCGAGGCGGTCGGCGTCCCGGCCGTTCAGGACCACGTTGGCGCCGCCCGCCAGGAAGGCGCGGGCGATGTCGAGGCCGATTCCGCTGGAGGAGCCGGTGACGAGAGCGGTGAGGGGGGTGGCGACGGCACTGGTGGTGGTGGCGGTGTCGGTCATGATGCGTGTGCCTTTCGTGGCGGCTTCGGTTCGTTCTGCTGACACCAGGAACCTACGAACCCTCAACCCATAACACCACGACGAAAATTGGAGCATGTCATAATCCAGCATTATGGATGTGGATCTGCGTGACCTGGAGCTCCTGGACGCCACCGCCGAAGCGGGCTCGTTGACCGCGGCCGCCGAGCGCCTCTACGTGAGCCAGCCGGCGCTCAGTCAGCGGCTCACCCGGCTGGAGGCCCGCCTGGGCATGCCCCTCTTCGACCGCAAGGGCCGCCGCCTGGTCCCCAACGCCGCGGGCCGCCGGCTGCTGGTCGCGGCCCGCCACGTCCTCGGCGAACTGGCGTCGGCCTCCCGGGACCTGCGGGAGCTGCGCGACGGGCGCGACCGGCGGGTCCGCTTCACCGCGCAGTGCAGCACGACCTTCCCCTGGCTGCCCCCGGTGCTCCGGGCCTTCCGCGAGCGCGAGCCGGACATCGACGTACGCATCGAGACCGTCCCCGACGACGCGCCGATCCCGGCGCTGCTCGCCGACCTGGTCGATGTCGCCCTGGTCACCAAGCCGGACCTGCAGATGGACCGGGTGTCGCTGACCAGGCTGTTCGAGGACGAGATGATGGCCGTGGTGCCCGCCGGACACCCGTGGGCCTCGCGCGCCCACCTGACCGCCCGCGACTTCGATGGCGCCGACCTGGTCCTCTACGACTTCTACGACCAGAAGCGCATCCCGTCGATGCCGCTGCCGATCCCCGCCGGGGCCCGGCCGGCCCGGATCACCACCATGCCGGTGGTGACCGACCTGGTGGTCGAGATGGTGGCGGGCGGCCAGGGCGTGACGGTGCTGCCCCACTGGGTGGCCGCCCCGTACACCGCCTCGCACGACCTCGCCCTCGTCCGCATCGGCGCACGGGCGCTGACCCGCACCTGGTTCTGCGCCACCCGGACCGGCCCCCGCCCGCCCCATCTGGAGGTGTTCGTCGAGGAGCTCACGTCCCGGCTCAAGGCCCCCGCCGCCGCGGAGCAGTTCATCCGAACGGCCGCCCGCTCCGTCTAGGGCGTCCCTTTCGGATCTTGTCGCCCGAGCCTGCGGTGACTCCAGGTGGCTCCAGGGGCTGCAGGTGCCGGAGCCTCCCGGCTGCGGTACGGGTACTGCATGACGCAGAAGAAGGACAAGGCGGGCGACGCGGCCGGCGAGCGGCCCAGACAGCGGAGCACCACCTTCGCCGCGCTCGCCGGAGCACTGATCGGCGCCCTGGCCGGTCTCACGGGAAGCACGCTCGCCTACTTCGAAGCCAAGGACACGCATCGCGAGGAGGCCCACGCACGGCGGGCGGACATCCGGCGGGCCGCCTACGTCGAACTTGCTGCGAGCACGAACAAGTACGTGCAGCAGTCCACCCAACTGCTGAGCGTGAGCCTCGACCCCGCCAAGAGCGCGGAGCAGCGGCAACGGCAGTTCGAGGACAGGTACGCACCGGCCAACACCGACCTCGCGCGGGCTCTCACGACGGTGCGCCTCGTGACGACGCCGGAGGGCAGGCGCGACCTGGAGGAGATCGACGCCCGCTCCGCTCAGGTGGGGGCGATGGCGACCGGGTACGTCAAGGGTCCCGAAGGCGTCGACCTGAAGAAGACCGGCGCCGCATTCGATACGGCGGTACGGCGGCAACTGGCGGCGCTGCAGACTTTCATGGACAGGGCCGCCGACGAATCGCTGTGACGGACGGGGCCGGCCGGTCGGCGTCGCCCCGAGTGGCCTAAGGCGGGTCTTTCGGATCGTGCCCGGTGTCCTGCTGGAATGCCGGGGATCCACGAGGCCGGCCGGTCCTGCGCCCTCAGCCCTCCAGCAGGCGGCCCATCCACTCCTCGATCCCGGCGACCGTGCGCGGCAGCGCGCCCGACATCAAACGGGCGCCGTCCGCGGTGATGACCAGGTCGTCCTCGATGCGGACGCCGATGCCCCGCAGCTCCGCCGGGAGGGTCTCGTCGTCGGGCTGGAGGTACAGGCCCGGTTCCACCGTCAGGACCTGGCCCTCCTCCAGGACGCCGTCCAGGTACGTCTGCGCCCGAGCCTTCGCGCAGTCGTGCACGTCCAGCCCGAGCATGTGCCCGCTGCTGCACAGCGTGTAGCGACGGTGCAGGTCGCCCTCCGCGTTCTTCAGGACGCCCCACTGAGCCAGGCCCTCCGCGATCACGCGCATCCCGGCCCGGTGGAAGTCCCCGAAGCTCGCCCCCGGGCGCAGCGCCGCGATGCCCGCCTCCTGGGCGGCGAGCACCAGCTCGTAGACCTGCCGCTGGACGGGGGAGAAGCGGCCCGACAGCGGGAGGGTGCGGGTGATGTCCGCCGTGTAGAGGGTGTCCGTCTCCACGCCCGCGTCCAGCAGGAGCAGCTCGTCCCCGTTCAGCCGGCCGTCGTTGCGGATCCAGTGCAGGGTGCACGCGTGGGCCCCCGACGCCGCGATCGTCTCGTAGCCGGTGCCGTTGCCCTCGGCGCGGGCGCGCAGGCCGAAAACGCCCTCGATCCACCGCTCGCCGCGCGGGTGCGCCAGGGCGCGCGGCAGGGCCCGTACGACGTCCTCGAAGCCTGCCGTCGTGTGGTCGACGGCCAGCTGGAGCTGCTCGACCTCCCAGACGTCCTTCACCAGGCGCAACTCCGACAGCACCGACGCGAGTTCGGAGTCGGAGGCGGCATTGCGGCCCGCCGGTGACCCGAGCCCGTCCGGCCCGAGCCTGTCCGGGCCGAGCCCGTCCAGATGCGCGCAGCGGATGCCGGTGAGGCGCTCCGCCTCCGCCAGGTCCGGCCGACGGCCCACCCAGAACTCCCCGTACCGCCGGTCGCGGTAGAACTCCCCGTCGCCCTGCGCCCGTGGTGAGCGCGGCCGCAGGTAGAGCACCGCCTCGTGGGCGTGCGGGCCCGACGGCTCCATGACCAGGACGTGGCCGGCCTGGTCCTCGCCCGTCAGGCCGGTCAGCCAGGCGTACGCACTGTGCGGGCGGAAGCGGTGGTCGCAGTCGTTGGAGCGGACCTTCAGCTCGCCTGCCGGGACGATCAGCCGCTCGCCCGGGAAGCGGGCCGAGAGCCGCGCCCGCCGGGCCGGGGTCACCGCGTGGGCGGGCACGCGTGCGGTGTCGGGGAGTGGGGACGCGGCCCAGTCGCCCGCCATGAAGCGGGACAACTCCGGTGACACCGGGCGGTCGTGACTGCCCGTGTTGAGGCGGGCGGGGGCATCTGTCACGAGGGCTCCTTCAAGAAAGATGCGAACTGATGGGCGCACAGGTCTTGTCAGTGCAATTTCACATTACTATGTTACAGCTCACACCGCGGCACGTTAACCCCCGTCAAATGCCGCGTGACGCAGGGCAGTTCACGCACCACCCCCCACCTCACCCTCCACACCAGGAGTCATCGGTGCTCAAGCACAGAGCTGTGCGCTCTTCCCTTCTTGCCTCCGCCGTGGCCGTCACCCTCCTCGCCACCGCGGGACAGGCCACCACCCAGGCCGCCGAATCCGCGGCGCCGGCCGCCTTCACCGGGGCCCCGGCCGCCGCCCCTGCCACCGCCGCCCACGGCCCGACGGGGAACCCGTTCGACGAGGTCGAGCGCTTCGCCGACGCCAAGGACAACACCCCGGCGCCCGCCCCGGCCCCCGGCGGACAGGCCCTCGCCGGCCAGGTCCCCGGCGCGGCGACGGCCGAGGCGGCACCCGACCAGGACCTCGAGAAACGCGGCACGGCGGCCAAGGCGGCCCCCACCGCGAAGAGCGTCGCCGCAGGCGTCCCCTGCACCCTCGACGGGATCACGAACCTCGGCCCGGAGCAGTTCGCCGACTTCCTCGCCGACCAGGCCGTCCTCGCCGACGGCTGCCTGCGCGGCCTGATCTGGACCTGGGACGCCCGCCTGACCCCGGTCATGTCGGACGCGCACGTCCAGGCCGTCTCCCGCCGGATATCCAGCCTGGCCGCCGCCCACGACGGCCGTAACTCCTCCCATCTGGAGGAGATGTTCACGTACCTCCACGCGGTCGCCTACCACGACTTCTCACGCGACGAGATCGACGTCACCGACGCCCCGACCGTCGCCGTGATGCGCAAGGCCATCGACGACTTCGGCAACGCCGCGCGGACCTTCGACGTCACCCCCTCCAACGCCCGCACCCTGCGCGAGGCCCTCTACGCCGCCGGCCCCGGCCTGCGCCAGCACCAGCTCGGCCTCATCAAGAAGGTCCTGGCCACCATGGACCCGGCCCACCCGGCCACCCACCACGACGCCGGCTGGGCGGGCGCCGCGCTCGCCGCCCTCTCCACCAGCTACCTCGGCGTCTACCCGGGCAACCAGGACACCGCCTTCCACTCCGCCGTCGTCGCCGATCCCTCCTATCGCGCGGCCTTCAAGTCCTTCGCCACGTACACGCACCTCAAGGACACGGCCAACGCGTGGGTGGTGCGCGACGCGCTCAGCGAGTACGCCCGATTCGGCCAGGTGGAGGGCCTGCGGGACCCGGTCGTCGCCGACCTCGGGGCGATGCTCGGACCCGTCAAGGCCGCCTTCGGCGACGGCAGCGAGCCGTGGGCCAAGGTCGTCTCCTGGCTCAACGTCTACGAGGCGTGCAAGCCGTACGGGGTGTGCAAGGAGGACATCGAGAAGCAGATCTTCCCCTACACCTACACCTACGACAACGGCGCCATCAAGGTCCGCACCGGCCTGGACCGGGCCACCGTCGACCAGCTCTACTACGCGAGCAAGCAGGTCAAGGCCCAGTACCACCGGGTGCTCGGCACCGACCAGCCCCTCGCGGGCGACCCCAACTCCACGCTGAACATCGTGCTCTACGGGTCCCGCGCCGACTACGTGAACTACCACCCGATCCTGACCGGGTACGACACCAACAACGGCGGCATCTACATCGAGAACGGCGCCACCTTCTACACCTACCAGCGCCGCGTGCCGCAGGACTCCTCCCTCACCCTCGAGGAGCTCTTCCGCCACGAGTACACGCACTACCTCAACGGCCGTTTCGCGGTTCCCGGTTTCTTCGGTCAGGGCCCCTGGTACGAGGGCGACCGCACCACCGCCATGGACGAGGGAACGGCCGAGTTCTTCGACGGCGCCACCCGCGACAACGGCATCGCCGTCCGCAAGTCCCTCGTCAAGAGCATCATCAACGACACGGCCGGCGGCGGCCCGCGCATGAGCGTCGAGCAGTTGCTGAACGCCACCTACGACGGCGACGGCTTCCGCTTCTACAGCTACGCCGGCACGTTCTTCGAGTTCCTGTGGACCGAGAAGCCCTCGCTGCTGCGCGAGATGTACACGCACCTGCGGGCGAACGACGTGCAGGCGTACGACGCCTGGCGCCACCGTCTGGGAGCGGACACCTACCTCCAGCGCGACTACGACCGCTTCCTGGACGCGCAGATCGCCAAGGTCGACCAGCTCTTCGTGCCGAACACCACCTTCACCCCGAACGACCGGCTGCGCGACTCCGCCCTCGCGTCGGTGAAGTCGACCTTTGCGACGGCCACCTACAACACCCCGGACTGCGTGGAGAACGGCGAGCCCGGCAAGCGCCGCTTCACCTGTACCGGCCGGATCACCGCGAACCTGAAGAACTGGCGCAGCGACGACCAGAACTTCAAGGACATGTCGGAGACGGTCGACTACTTCATCCTCGACCGGGCGGGCGTGGCCTCCAACAACCTCGCCGACATGAACTGCTCCTTCGGTCCGCTGGAGATCTGGAGCAACAACAAGGCGGCGACGTCGGGTTACAGCTGCGAGGGTCCGCTCCGCGGCTGACGGACACCGGACCGGTCCTGCGCCTGAGGAGGGCGCAGGACCGGTCTGGGCAGGCGCTAAAGAATGTGACATATTACTGTCGTGCTCAAGAGACACTCCCTGGACGCCGTGATCATCGGCGCCGGCGTCGTCGGGGCGGCCTGCGCGTACTACGCGACCCGCGCCGGACTCTCCGTGGCCGTCGTCGACCGGGGCCCCGTGGCGGGCGGCACGACCGGCGCCGGCGAGGGCAACCTGCTCGTCTCCGACAAGGAGGCCGGCCCCGAACTCGACCTCGCTCTGCTGTCCACCCGGCTCTGGACCGAACTCGCCGCGGTCCTCCCGCGCGAGATCGAGTACGAGCCCAAGGGCGGGCTCGTCGTCGCCCCCGACGACGCCACCGTGAAGGCCCTGCGGGCCTTCGCGGAGGGCCAGCGCGCGGCCGGGGTCGACGCGGTCGAGGTGGCGGCGGACGCCCTGCACGACCTGGAGCCCCATCTGGCCCCCGGCCTCGCGGGCGGTTTCCACTACCCACAGGACGCCCAGGTCCAGCCGGCCCAGGCGGCGGCCCGGCTGCTCGCCGCCTCGGGCGCTGAGGTGTACCTCGGGGAGGAGGTGACCGGCGTGCTCCTGGACCGGGGTGCCGTACGAGGGGTCAGCACCCCGCGCCGCGAGCTCCTGGCCCCGGCCGTGGTGAACGCGGCCGGCACCTGGGGCGGCCGCGTCGCCTCGCTGGCCGGGGTCACCCTGCCGGTCCTCCCGCGCCGCGGCTTCGTCCTGGTGACCGAGCCGCTGCCGAGGGTGGTCCGGCACAAGGTCTACGCCGCCGACTACATCGCCGACGTCGCCAGCGGATCCGCCGCGCTGCAGTCCTCTGCGGTGGTCGAGGGCACCCCGTCGGGCCCGGTCCTGATCGGGGCCACCCGGGAGCGGGTCGGCTTCGACCGCAGTCTCTCGACGGAGGCCCTGCGCCGCCTCGCCGCGCAGGCCGCAGCGCTCTTCCCCGTCCTGGCCGGCGTACGGGTCATGCGCACCTACCACGGCTTTCGCCCCTACCTCCCCGACCACCTTCCGGCGATCGGCCCGGACCTGCGGCGCCCCGGACTGCTGCACGCCTGCGGCCACGAGGGCGCGGGCATCGGCCTGGCCCCGGCCACCGGACTGCTGATCGCCGCCGCCCTGACGGGGGCCGAACCTCCGCTCCCCGTACACCCATACCGCCCGGACCGCTTCGGTACGGGCCCGGCCCCCGCCGACACCCCCGAGGAGCACCACTGATGCGCAGCCCCCGCTCGCTGGTCGGAGGCACCCCGGCGGCCGCGTACGAGATCACCTTCGACGGGCGGGACCTGCCCGCCCTGCCCGGCCAGAGCGTCGCCGCCGTGCTCTGGGCCGCCGGCATCCTCGCCTGGCGCACCACCCGCGAGGGCGGCGCGCCGCGTGGCGCCTTCTGCGGGATCGGCAGCTGTTACGACTGCCTCGTCACCGTCAACGGCAGCCCGAACCAACGCGCCTGCCTGGTCCCGGCCCGGCCGGGGGACACCGTCACCACCCAGGAGGGAACCGGCCATGCCGACCTCGCCGTCTGAGCCCACCGGTCGCGCGGGCCGCGCGGATCCCGCAGGTCTCCCGGGTCCCGCGGCCGCACCTGCGCCGAGCCCTGAGGCCGTGGCCGGCCCTGAGGCGCCCGGGCCCGTGGTCGTGGCCGGGCCTGCCCGTGCCGACCTCGCGATCGTCGGTGCCGGCCCGGCCGGCCTCGCGGCCGCCGTCACCGCCGCCGGTCTCGGCCTGCACGTCATCGTCCTCGACGCCGGCGACCGTCCCGGTGGCCAGTTCTACCGGCACCCCGCGCCGGACTTGGGTGTGGCCCGCCCAGAGGCCCTCCACCACGGCTGGGCCGCGTTCGCGACCCGCGAAGCCGCCCTGCGCGCCCACGAGTCGGCCGGCCGTGTCACCCACCTCCCGCGCCACCACGTGTGGACGGTGGTCCCCGGCAGGGAGGCGGGGTCGGGCTCCGCGCCTGCCGCGCCCCCCACGGAGTGGATCCTGCACGCCGTCGCCGGCCACGCCCCCGAGGAGCAGGCCGTACGCGTCACGGCCCGGGCCGTGCTGCTCGCCACCGGCTCCTACGAGCGGCAACTGCCCTTCCCCGGCTGGACCCTGCCCGGCGTGGTCGGGGCCGGCGGGGCGCAGGCCATGCTCAAGGGCGGGCTGGTCCTGCCGGGCAAGCGGGTGGTCGTCGCCGGGAGCGGGCCGCTGCTCCTCGCCGTGGCCGGGTCCCTCGCCGCCGCCGGAGCCACCGTGCCCGCCGTGGTGGAGGCCGCCGCGTACACCGCGTACGCGGGCCGGCTCCCCGTCCTGCTGCGCAACCCCGGCAAGCTCGTCGAGGCCGCCGTCCACGGAGGGGCGCTGGCCAGGCATCACGTCCGGCTCCTCACCCGGCACGCCGTCACCGAGGCCCACGGCACCGACCGCGTCGAAGCCGTCACCGTGACCCGGCTCGACCGGGACTGGCGCCCGCTGCCCGGCACCGCCCGCCGCATCCCCTGCGACGCCCTCGCCGTAGGCCACGGCCTCGTGCCCCAGCTCGAACTCGCCACCGGCCTGGGCTGCGCCACCCGGCCCAGCCCCGACGGCACCGTCGCCCTCGTCCTCGACGCCGAGCAGCGGACCTCCGTCCCCGGCGTCTGGTCGGCGGGCGAGACCGGTGGCATCGGAGGCGCCCGACTGGCCTTGATCGAGGGCGAACTGGCCGCGCATTCCATCGCGGGTGCGTTGCGCGGGGCCGCGCGGCCGGTGCCCGGAGCCCTCGCCGGATCCGGTGAGGAGGACCCGCGCGGCAGGCGCGTCCTCCGGCTGGCCCGCGGCCGTGCCCGGCTGCGGGCCTTCGCCGGCGCGATGGCCGCCGCGCACCGCCCCGGCGAGGGCTGGACCGGCTGGCTCCGGGACGACGCACTCGTGTGCCGCTGCGAGGAGGTCCCGGCCGGCCGGATCCGCGAGGCCGCCCGGGACCTCGGCGCGCGGGACGCCCGCAGCGTCAAACTCCTGACCCGGGCCGGCATGGGCTGGTGCCAGGGGCGGATGTGCGGCCCCGCCGTCGCCGCCCTCGCGGGGGAGGAGCCGGCTGCCGACCGCCGGCCGTTGTCCTGCCCTGTACCGCTGCGCCACCTCGCCGAACTTCCGCCCGCCGACTGCTGATCGGGGCGCCCCGGCCTCTTGTGGGCGCCCTGCACCCACTAGTAAAATGTCACACACCACACTAGGGAGCTCTCTCATGACCCACGCGCACACCCCCGCGCCCCGCACCCGTCCCTGGCACGGCATCATGGTCGCCACCGCGCTCCCCCTGCGCGAGGACCTCAGCGTCGACTACGACGCCTACGCCGAGCACGTGGCCTGGCTGATCGCCAACGGCTGCGACGGCGTGGTCCCCAACGGCTCCCTCGGGGAGTACCAGACCCTCACCGACGAGGAGCGGGCGCGCGTCGTCCGTACCGCCGTCGAGGCCGCCGGCGACGGCGACCGCGTCATGCCCGGCGTCGCCGCCTACGGCAGCGCCGAGGCCCGCCGCTGGGCCGAGCAGGCCGCCGAGGCCGGCGCCGGCTCCGTGCTCCTCCTGCCCCCCAACGCCTTCCGGGCCGACGAGGACGCCGTACGCGCCCACTACACCGAGGTCGCCGGCGCCGGGCTGCCGGTCGTCGCGTACAACAACCCCATCGACACCAAGGTGGACCTGACCCCGGCGCTGCTCGCACGTCTGCACGCCGACAACTCCATCGTCGCCGTGAAGGAGTTCAGCGGGGACGTGCGCCGCGCCTACGAGATCGCCGAGCTCGCCCCCGGTCTCGATCTGCTCATCGGCGCCGACGACGTCCTGCTCGAACTCGCCCTGGCGGGCGCCGTCGGATGGATCGCCGGCTACCCCAACGCCCTGCCGCAGTCCTGCGCCACCCTCTACCGGGCCGCCGTCGCGGGCGACCTCGCCACCGCCCTGCCTCTCTACAAGTCCCTGCACTCCCTGCTGCGCTGGGACTCCAAGACCGAGTTCGTCCAGGCCATCAAGCTCTCCATGGACCTGGCGGGACGCCCCGGCGGCGCCACCCGGCCTCCGCGCTTCCCGCTCACCGGCGAAACCGAGGCCGCCGTACGCGCCGCCACCGAGAAGGCCCTCGCCGAAGGCCTCAACTAACCAGCTGGAGGGGACGCCTGATGCGTACGCGCCACGTCTACCACGCGGTGGACTCGCACACCGAGGGCATGCCGACCCGGGTCGTCACCGGGGGAGTCGGGGTCATCCCCGGTGCCACCATGGCCGAGAAGCGGCTCCACTTCATCGAGCACACGGACCACGTCCGCACCCTGCTCATGTACGAGCCGCGCGGGCACTCCGCGATGAGCGGCGCCATCCTGCAGCCCCCCACCCGCCCCGACGCCGACTTCGGCGTCCTCTACATCGAAGTGTCGGGTCTGCTCCCCATGTGCGGGCACGGCACCATCGGCGTGGCCACCGTCCTCGTCGAGACCGGCATGGTGCCCGTCGTCGAGCCGGTCACCACGGTCCGGCTCGACACCCCGGCCGGGCTGGTGAGCGCCGACGTCCGGGTCGAGGACGGAGCGGCGACCGCCGTCACCCTCACCAACGTCCCCTCCTTCAGCGTCGGCCTCGACCTCAAGGCCGAGGTCCCCGGCTTCGGCACGGTCACCTACGACCTCGCCTACGGCGGCAACTTCTACGCCTTCGTCGAACTGGACGCCCTCGGCCTGCCCTTCGACCGCGCCCGCAAGGAGGAGCTGCTCGCCGCCGGACTCGCGGTCATGGACGCGATCAACTCCTCCGGCGACCGGCCCGTCCACCCGGAGAACCCCTCCATCGCCGGGGTCAAGCACGTCTACCTCGCCGCTCCCGGCTCCGACGCCCACCGTTCCCGGCACGCCATGGCCATCCACCCCGGCTGGTTCGACCGCTCGCCCTGCGGTACGGGGACCAGCGCACGCATGGCCCAGCTACACGCCCGCGGCCTGCTGGGGCTGGACTCGGACTTCGTCAACGAGTCCTTCATCGGGACCGAGTTCACCGGCCGGCTGGTCGGCGAGACCACCGTCGGCGGGCTCCCGGCGGTGATCCCCACCATCACCGGCCGGGCCTGGATCACCGGCACCGCCCAGTACTTCCTCGACCCCACCGACCCCTTCCCGGGAGGTTTCCTCCTGTGATCACCGTCCGCACGGTGGACTACCACACCGCCGGAGAGCCCTTCCGTATCGTCGACTGCGCCGCCGGCGCCGGCGCCGGGACCGGCCTGCCGCCCGTCCCGGGCGACACCGTCGCCGAGCGCTGCGCCACCGCCATCGGCCCCGGGGGATCGGGCACCGCTCCGCGCCGGGGTGCGCTGGACGACGTACGTCGCCTGCTCGTGCAGGAGCCGCGCGGACACGCCGGCATGTACGGGGGCTTCGTGGTCCCGGCCGACGACGACGGGGCCCACTTCGGCGTGCTGTTCTGGCACAAGGACGGCTACTCCACCGCCTGCGGCCACGGCACCATGGCCCTCGGCGTCTGGGCCGTGGAAACCGGCCGGGTCGCCGCCCCGGACGACGGAGACGCGCAGGTGCGCATCGACGTGCCCTCCGGGCGGGTCACCGCCATCGTCCACCGGGAGGGGGGCCGGACGACCGGGGTCACCTTCCGCAACGTCCCGGCCCGGCTGGGCGCCCGCAAGGTCCCCGTCGCCACCTCGCTCGGGCTCGCCGAGGTGGACATCGCGCACGCCGGCGCCTGTTACGCCTCGGTCCGTTCCCGCGACCTGGGCCTGGACGTCTCCCGGGCCGCACTGCCCGCCCTGGTGCGGGCCGGGCAGGAGATCCGGACCGCGCTGGCCACCCATCCCGCCACCTGGCACCCCGACGGTCCGCTGCTGTCCGGCGTCTACGGGGTGATCCTGTACGAGGAGCTGCCCGACACCCCCTTCGGGCCGCATCAGCGCAACGTCACCGTCTTCGCCGACGGGCAGATCGACCGCTCGCCCTGCGGCTCCGGCACCTCGGCGCGGCTCGCGCTGCTCGCGCAGGACGGGCGGCTCGGCCCGGGCGAGGACCTGCTGCACGAGTCGGTCACGGGCACGGTGTTCACCGGCCGGATGCTGGACGGCGGTGTCACCGAGGTCGGAGGCACGGCCTACCGCACGGGTCAACACGCCTTCACGGTGGACCCGTACGACGTACTCGGGACCGGGTTCCTCCTGTGACATCGATGCCTCCTGTGCCTCCTGTGCCTCCTGTAGCTCCCACACCTTTCCTGTCTCCTGTGCCTTCCGTGCCTTCCGTGCCGGGGATGCCGCAGCTGAGCGCCGAGGTGATGGCCGCACTGATCACCCCGGCCGGGGCGGCCGACGCCCTGGCCGCCGCTCTGCTCGGCGGCCTCGACCCGGAGAGCTGCCCGCCGCGTTCCGCTGTCGCCGTGCCCGGCGGAGGCGAACTGCTGCTGATGCCGGCCGCGTCCGGCGCGTACGCCGGGGTGAAGATCGCCGGGGTCGCGCCCGGGAACGCGGCCCGCGGGCTGCCCCGGATCACCGGCTCGTACCTGCTGCTGGACGGGCCCACCCTGCGGCCGCTGGCGCTGCTGGACGGCGCGGCCCTGACCACCCTGCGCACGCCTGCGGTCTCCGCGCTCGCGCTGCGCCACCTGGCCCCGGCCGGGCGCCCGCTGCGGCTGGTGCTCTTCGGGTCCGGACCACAGGCCCTCGGGCATCTCGAAGCGACCCTCGCCATAAGGGAGTTGGCCGAGGTGGTGGTGGTCGCCCGCGACCCCGGGGGTGCGCAGCGGCTCGCCGCGTACGCCCGCTCCCTGGGCCCCGGTGCCCGGACCGGCACCCCCGAGGAGGTGGCAGGCGCCGATCTGGTCATCTGCTGCACCACCGCCCGGGAACCGCTCTTCGACGGGCGGCTGGTGGGGCCGGGCACGACCGTCGTCGCCGTCGGCTCGCACGAGCCGACGGCGCGGGAGACGGACACGGCCCTCGTGCGACGAGCGGCCGTATACGTCGAGTCGCGTGCGGCGGCCCTGCGCGAGGCGGGGGACCTGCTGGTGCCGGAGGCGGAGGGGGCCATCGGGCCCGGTCACATCACCGGCACCCTCGCCGACCTGGTGGGCGCTCGGATGCCGGCGGGCGGGCCGCAGAGTTGTCCACAGCTCTTCAAGAGTGTGGGCATGGCCTGGGAAGATCTCGCTGTGGCGGTCGCGTTGTACGAGGCCGCCGGAGTGTGAGCAGCGCAACGTGACATTGTACGCTGGTCCTCTGCTCGTCGGTGGTGTCGGGGGTCTCGGAGGAAATGCAATGGGTGACCTGAAGCAGCACAGTCTCATCAAGGCCCAGGAACGACTCCGCGACCAGGTCGGCCACGCTCTGCGAGCCGCGCTGATAGCGGGTGAGCTGCGCCCCGGGAGCGTCTACTCCGCGCCGGGCCTCGCCGCGGAACTCGGCGTCTCGGCCACACCCGTGCGCGAGGCCATGCTCGATCTCGCCCGGGAAGGGCTGGTCGAGCCGGTCCGCAACAAGGGCTTCCGGATCACCGAGGTCAGCGAGCGCGACCTGGACCAGTTCACCGAACTGCGGACGATGATCGAGGTGCCGACCATCGGCCGGATCACCAAGATCGCGACGGTCGAGCAGCTGGAGGCGCTGCGGCCCATCGCGGAGGAGATCGTCACCAGCGCCCGCGAGCACAACCTCATCGGCTACCTGGAGGCGGACCGCCGCTTCCACCTCACGCTGCTCGGGCTCGCGGGCAACGACCGGCTCGTCGAGACGGTCGGCGACCTGCGCAAGCGCTCCCGGCTGTACGGCCTGACCGGCCTGGACGAGGCGGGCAAGCTCGTCTCCTCGGCTCAGGAGCACATCGAGCTCCTCGACCTGATGATCAGCGGCGACGCCGCGGCGGCCGAGGCCTGCATGGTCCGTCACCTCGGCCACGTCCGCTCCCTCTGGGCCCAGGGCCGCGACGAGCCGGTGGGCCGCCCGCAGACGGGCCTCGGCTCGGGCGTCTAGTACGTCCCTCCAGAAGCCGGGTCGGTCCTCCCGGAGTCCGGCAGGATGAGCCGTGCCCTTCGCCCCTGGAACCTCCGCCCGCGCGGCCGCCGACGTACGGATCCGTGCCGCGGCGGCCGGGGCTGCGGTGCTGACCGTCGGCGCCGCGCTGGCGCTCAGGGCCGTGACGACGGGGAGCCTCGCCAAGTACGGCGGGGACGCGTTGTACACGGTCCTGCTGCTCTCCCTCGTCGTGCTGGTCGCCCCGAGGGTGACGCCCTCGAAGGCCGCCGCGTGCGCGCTGGCCGCCAGTTGGGCCGTCGAGTTCCTCCAGCTCAGCCCGGTGCCGGCCGCGCTCTCCACACGCAGCACCTTCGCCCGGCTCGTGCTCGGCTCCACCTTCAACGCGCCCGACCTGTTCTGGTACGCCGTCGGCGCGGCAGCGGGATGGCTCGTCCACAGCGCCGTGCGGCGAGGCGGCCTCCACCCGACTGGTCCCTGACCCGGCGGCGCCGGCCCGGTCGCCCGCCCAGCCCTCAACCCCATGCGCGCGAGCGGTACTTGGACACGGCTGGATAACGGCGACGCCAACCCCTTGTCAGTGCAATTTCACATTACTATGTTACCGGTCACACCCTAGAGCGCGGCCCTTCACTGGAGTGACCCATGACCAAGCGCACCCAACTCGCCCTCGCCACCGCCCTGGTGGCAGCTCTCGCACTCGGCGCCTCGGGCTGCTCCGGCACCAAGAAGGGTTCGGCGGGCGCAGGGGCCTCCAACCCCGCCGCGGCGAACGACGGCAAGATCCTCGGCGGCACCCCGGTCAAGGGCGGCACCCTCACCGTCCTGTCCAATCAGGACTTCGCCCACCTGGACCCCGCCCGCAACTGGGTCATGCCGACCATGGACTTCGGCACCCGGCTGCTCTACCGCACGCTCGTCACCTTCAAGGCCGAGCCCGGCAAGGCCGGCAGCGAACTGGTCCCCGACCTCGCCACCGACCTCGGCACCCCCTCCAACGGCGGCCGCACCTGGACCTTCACCCTCAAGGAGGGCGTGAAATACGAGGACGGCTCGCCGGTGAGGGCCCAGGACGTCAAGTACAACGTCGAGCGCTCCTTCGCCCCCGACCTCACCGGCGGCCCCGACTACGCGGCGCAGTACCTGGCCGGCACCGAGGGCTACAAGGGACCGCTCCAGGGCCGGCACCTGGACTCCGTCAAGACCCCCGACGACCGCACGATCGTCTTCGAACTCAAGCGCCCGGTCGCCGAGTTCTCCGCAACCGCCACCCTGCCGACCTTCGCCCCCGTTCCGCAGTCCCAGGAGAAGGGCACCCAGTACGACGCCCGCCCGTTCTCCTCCGGCCCTTACAAGATCGAGTCGTACGACCGCGACAAGAAGCTGGTCCTGGTCCGCAACGAACACTGGGACCCCAAGACCGACACCGTCCGCAAGGCCTACCCGGACAAGTTCGTGGTGGTCATGGGCCTCAAGGGCGGCCAGATCGATGACCGCATCATCGCCGGCGAGGGCGCCGACGCCTCCACCGTGCAGTACTCCGACATGCGCCCCGAGAGCGCCCCCAAGGTACTGCCCAAGCCCGACGTCAAGGCCCGGCTGCTCGCCGAATCGCAGGGCTGCACGGAGATGCTCCACCTGAACAACTCCCGTGCCCCCTTCAACGACCCGAAGGTCCGCGAGGCCATGCAGTACGCCGTCGACAAGGAGGCCGTCGTCACCGCCGGAGGCGGCCCGGCCCTCAACGAGGTCGCCACCGCCTACCTGCCCCCCGCCCTCTCGGGCGGCAAGCAGGCCGACATCCTGAAGATCGCCCCGTCCGGCGACCCGGCCAAGGCCAAGGAACTCCTCAAGGCCGCCGGCAAGGAGAGCCTGAAGGTCTCCCTCTCCGTCTCCACCGGCGACAAGGGCAAGGCCGAGGCCATCCAGCAGGGCCTGTCCCGCGCCGGCATCGAGGTCGTCGTCGACACCGTCGACCCGGGCGCCTACTACGACGTCATCGGCGACCTGTCCACCACCCCCGACATGACGCTCACCGGCTGGTGCCCCGACTACCCCTCCGGCTCCACGTGGATCCCCTTCGTCTTCGACGGACGCACCATCAAGGACAAGGGCAACCAGGGCAACTACAGCCAGTTCCGCGACGAGGCGACCATGAAGCGGATCGACGAGATCAACGCCATGGCCGACGCCAAGGAGGCCAACCAGGCGTGGATCGACCTCGACGCGGCCCTGATGGCCAAGTCCCCGAACGTCCCGATCCTGCTGGAGCGCAAGCCCCTCCTCATCGGCACCAACATCGCGGGCGCCTTCGGCCACCCCGTGTGGACCGGCACCGTCGACTACGGGACCGTCGGCCTCAAGGACCCCTCGAAGAGCCAGGGCTGAGGAAGCCGGAGGCCTGCGACCCCATGACCACCACCGCACCGGTCCCGGACGACCGGGCACCCGTCGGCCCCGACGGCACCCCGGCCCCTGGTGCCGCACGGGCCACTGGGGGCGCACCGGCCCCTGGCCCCGCCTCGTCCCCTGAAGCCGCTGAAGCCCCTGAAGCCGCCGCAGTCCGGCCCGCGGCAGCGCCCGGCAGCAGCCCCTGGCAGCTCGCCCGGCGGGAACTCCGCCGCCGCCCTGCCGTCCGCGTCAGCCTCTGCGTCGTCCTACTCTTCGTCCTCATGGCCGTGACCGCCCCCTGGCTGGGCGCGCTCGGCGGCTGGTCGCCGCACGAGTTCGACAAGTCCGCCATCGACCCCTACCTCGGGGGCCAGCCGCTCGGCTCCCTCGGCGGGATCAGCGCCGAGCACTGGCTCGGCGTCGAACCCGTCACCGGCCGCGACCTGTTCGCCCGCGTGGTCCACGGCGCGCAGGTCTCCCTCCTGATCGCCTTCGCCGCCACCGCCATCGTGGTCCTCGCCGGCACCGCGGCCGGGATCGCCGCCGGCTACTTCGGCGGCCGCACCGACGCGGTCCTGTCCCGGCTGATGGACCTGACCATGTCCTTCCCGTCTCTGATCTTCATGATCGCGATGCTGTCCGTGGCCAAGGACGTCAACCGGATCGTCCTGATGACCACCGTCATCGGAGTGTTCGGCTGGCCCGGCGTCGCCCGCGTGGTCCGCGGCCAGGCCCTCTCCCTCAAGCACCGCGAGTACGTCGACGCCGCCCGCGTGGGCGGTTCCGGCCCCTGGCGGATCCTGACCCGCGACATCCTCCCGGGCGTCTCGGGCCCGGTCATCGCCTACACCACCCTGCTCATCCCCGGGATGATCAGCACCGAGGCCGCCCTCAGCTACCTCGGCGTCGGAGTCCGCCCGCCCACGCCCTCCTGGGGCCAGATGATCGCCGAGTCCGTCGCCTACTACGAGACCGACCCCATGTACTTCGTCATCCCCAGCGTCTTCCTCTTCCTCGCCGTGCTCGCCTTCACCCTGCTCGGCGACGCGCTGCGCGACATCCTCGACCCGAGGGGCGGCCGCACGTGATCGTCTACCTCGCCCGCCGGCTGCTGGCCCTCGCCGGAGTGCTCCTCGCCATCGCCGCCGTCACCTTCCTCATCTTCTACGTCGTGCCCTCCGACCCGGCCGCGGCCGCCTGCGGCAAGACCTGCAGCGCCGAACGCCTGGCCGACGTACGGGCCCACCTGGGCCTCGACCAGCCCCTGTGGCGGCAGTTCGCCGATTTCCTCACCGGCATCTTCACCGGCCGCACCCTCGGCACCGGCCAGTACGCCGTCGTCTGCGACTTCCCGTGCCTGGGCTACTCGTACGAGAACTCCCTGCCCGTATGGGACCTGCTGATGGACCGGCTCCCGGTCTCCGCCTCCCTCGCCCTCGGCGCCGCCGTGCTGTGGCTGGTCCTGGGTCTGGGCGCCGGGGTGACCGCCGCCCTGCGCAAGGACACCGCCACCGACAAGGCCCTGATGGTCGGGGCGGTCGCCGCCGCCTCGCTGCCCGTGTACTTCACCTCGGTGATGCTCATCTACGGGGTCATACGCGTCGCCGGCCTGCTGCCGTACCCCACCTATCAGGCCTTCACCGACAATCCGTTCGGCTGGGCCTCGAACCTGCTCCTGCCCTGGACCGCGCTCGCGCTGCTGTACGCCGCCATGTACGCACGCCAGAGCCGCGGTTCGATGATCGAGGCGATGGCCGAACCGTACATCCGCACCGCCCGCGCCAAGGGCATGCCCGAGCGGACGGTCGTCGTCAAACACGGGCTGCGCTCCGGGATGACCCCCATCGTCACCATCTTCGGCATGGACCTCGGCGGCCTGCTCGCCGGGGCCGTCATCACCGAGTCCATCTTCGGACTCCCGGGCGTCGGACGGCTGTTCTACGGCGCCCTGGTCACCTCCGACCAGCCCGTGGTCCTCGGAGTGACCCTGCTGGCCGCCTTCTTCATCGTCATGGCCAACCTCCTCGTCGACCTCCTGTACGCCGTCATCGACCCGAGAGTGAGGTACTGATGACCCCTCCGCTGCTCGAAGTGCGCGATCTGCGCGTTACGTTCACCACCGGGCGGGGCACCGTACGAGCCGTCGACTCCATCGGCTTCTCCGTCGAGGCCGGACGCACCCTCGGCATCGTCGGAGAGTCCGGCTCCGGCAAGTCGGTCACGTCGCTCGCCGTCATGGGCCTGCACCGGGGCGCCGTCGAGGTCAGCGGCTCCGTCGCCCTCGCCGGACAGGAACTGACCACCCTGTCCGAGCGGGAGCTCTCCCGGCTCCGCGGCCGCCGGATGGCCATGATCTTCCAGGACCCGCTCTCCAGCCTGCACCCCTACTACACGGTCGGCGAGCAGATCGCCGAGCACTTCCGGGTGCACTTCAAGGCCGGGCGGGCCGCCGCCCGCAAACGGGCCGTCGACATGCTCGGCGAGGTCGGCATCCCGGAACCGGCCCGCCGCGCGGGGGAGTACCCGCACCAGTTCTCCGGGGGCATGCGCCAGCGCGCGATGATCGCCATGGCTCTGGCCTGCGAGCCCGACCTGCTGATCGCCGACGAGCCGACCACTGCACTGGACGTCACCGTGCAGGCGCAGATCCTGGAACTGATCGCCCGGCTCCAGGAGGAGCGCGGACTCGGCGTCGTGATGATCACCCACGACCTGGGGGTCGTCGCCCGCGTCGCCCACGAGGTGCTGGTCATGTACGGCGGACGGGCCGCCGAACAGGCCCCCGCCGACGAACTGTTCGCCGACCCCGCCCACCCCTACACGCGGGGCCTGCTCGACTCGCTGCCCCGCCTCGACACCGCCGACGACCAGCCGCTGCCCTTCATCCCCGGCTCCCCGCCGTCCCTGCTCGCACCGGCCCCCGGCTGCGCCTTCGCCCCGCGCTGCCCCGGGGCCGCCGCGCGCTGCACCGACGTACGGCCGGAGCCGGAGGCGTACGGGGACGGACCGGCGCGGACGGTGGCCTGCCACTTCGCCGGGGCACCGGCCCGTACCGCCGAGGAGGCGGCCCGATGACCGAGACCGCCACTCCGCTGCTGTCGGTACAGGATCTGACCATGACCTTCCCCGGAAAACGATCCGTGACCGGGCGCCGGGGGGCGCCCGTGCGCGCCGTCGACGGGGTCTCCTTCGACCTGGCGCCCGGGCAGACCCTCGGCCTGGTCGGGGAGTCGGGCTGCGGAAAGTCCACCACCGGACGGATGCTGGTGCGGCTGCTGGAGCCCACCTCGGGCCGGGTCGCCTTCGAGGGCAAGGACATCAGCCGACTGTCCCAGGGCGCCATGCGCCCGTTGCGCAAGAACATCCAGATGGTCTTCCAGGACCCGCACTCCTCCCTCAACCCCCGCCAGACCGTGGCCCGGATCATCTCCGACCCGCTGCTGGTGCAGGGCTGGAGCGCGGGTGACGCCCGTCGGCGGGCCTCCGAGCTGATGGAGCTCGTCGGGCTGATCCCCGAACACATCGACCGCTACCCGCACGAGTTCTCCGGAGGTCAGGCCCAGCGCATCGGCATCGCCCGCTCGCTGTCCACCGGCCCCCGGCTGATCGTCGCCGACGAACCGGTCTCCGCACTCGACGTCTCCGTACAGGCCCAGATCGTCAACCTGATGGAGCGGCTGCGGGCGGAACTCGGCCTGGCCTACGTGTTCATCGCGCACGACCTGTCGGTGGTCAAACGGGTCAGCGACCGGGTCGCCGTCATGTACCTCGGCCGGATCGTCGAGATCGGGGACAAGAAGTCCCTCTACGAGAACCCGCAGCACCCGTACACCCGGGCGCTGTTGTCCGCCGTGCCGCTGCCCGACCCGGCGGCGGAGCGGCGGCGGGAGCGGATCGTGCTGCTCGGCGACCCGCCGAGCCCGGCCGCTCCACCCCCGGGCTGCACCTTCCACCCGCGCTGCCCCAAGGCGCAGGAGATCTGCCGCACCGACCGGCCACTCCTGCGGCCCGCCGCCTCCCGCGAGGTGGCCTGTCACTTCCCCGGTGACTGACGGGGGTCCTGGGGAAAGAGGAAGGGCCCCGGAGACAACGGCGTCTCCGGGGCCCTCCGCTCTCCCTCGGCCTGCTCGGCCCGGCAGACGGCTGAACCGGCTTTCCGTCAAGACCGCCGGCTCGACGGGACGTCCTCGTCCGTGAGGAAGGAGACGTGGCGCAGTTCGGCGGGCGCCAGGGGGCCGAGGCCGTGGAGGCCGGAGTCGGCTCGGACCTGATGCCAGAACTGCTCTTCGGTCGGTGCGGTTCCGAGGACCACCCACGGGGCGCCGTACTTCGTGCTCGCCACCCATACCCCGAGCCGGCGGGGACCCGAGCCGAAGAGGTCTTCCCCGACCGGTTCCTCCTGCAGCTCACCGACCAGGGCGGCCGTGTGGCGGTGTGGGCATGCGGGCCGCAGGTGCCACTGCTCCCACCAGGTGCGAAGCTGTTCCGTCGCAGAGTCGGCGACGTCGTCGGAGGCGTCCAGCGCCCCTTGATCGGCGTTCGGGGCAGCGGGCCGGACCACACGCACCAGCAGGTCGTGCCCGCAGGGCCGGTAGCTGAAGAGTCTGAAGATCTTGATCGGGGCGCCCACGCCACCATTGTGCCGTTCACACGGCAGCCGCTCCTCTTCCGTTCCGCCGGCGAGGGCCCCGGAGACGAGGTCGTCTCCGGGGCCCTTCCCTGCGGGCCGCGTGCGTCCGTACGGAGCCGTACGGAGCCGTCGCCGTATCGAGCCGTACTCAGGTGTACTCGGCCCGCGGCGCGGCCTGGGAAGCGGCCCCGAACTCAGGCCAGTTCGCGGCGGAAGAACTCCAGCTCCAGCGCCATCAGCTTCTCCCGGTTCCCTCCCGGGAGCATGTGGGTAATGCCCGGCAGGGCCAGCAGCTGGTGCGGGCGGCCCGCGTCGGTCAGGGCCTGTGACAGGCGCAGGGTGTGCGACGGGTGGACGTTGTCGTCGGCCAGGCCCGTGATCAGCAGCAGCGGCCGGGTCAGGTGGGGGGCGTCCGCGATGAGGGAGTCCCGCTCGTAGACCTCGGGATGGTCCTGGGGGAGTCCCAGGTACCGCTCGGTGTACGCCGTGTCGTAGTGCCGGAAGTCGGTCGGCGCGGCCCCGGCCGCCGCCGCGTGGAAGACGTCGGGTCGGCGCAGCACCGCCATGGCCGAGAGGTACCCGCCGTAGGACCAGCCGCGCACGCCGACCCGGCCGAGGTCGAGGTCGCCGTGGCGGGCGGCGAGCGCGTGGAGCGCCGCGACCTGGTCGTCGAGGGTGACGTCGGAGAAGCCGCGGTACATGGCGTGCGTGTGGGAGGGGGAGACGTACGCGGTTCCGCGGTTGTCGACGGTCACCACGGCGAAGCCCTGGTCGGCCCACCACTGGCGGGCCTGCCAGCGACGCGGTTCGGCGCTGACGTCCTGCGCGCAGGGGCCGCCGTAGCTGTCCATGAGCACGGGCAGCCGCCGGCCGGGGACGTGGTCGCGGGGCAGGACGAGGGCCGTGGGGATGCCGTGCTCGGTGACCCGCTCCAGGATCGGGACCACCCGGTAGGGCATCGGCTCCGACAGGTCGGCGGGGATCCACTCCCGCCCGTCGGCGGTGCGTACCAGGCGCCGTACGCCGTCGGCGTCGGCGGTGGTCAGCAGCAGGGTCCCGGCCGAGGCGGACGCGGTGTGCACCCCGGGGCCGTAGGCGACCGGGGTCAGTTCTCCGGTGGCCGGGTCCAGCAGCAGGACCTGCTGCTCGGAGGGGTCGCGCAGGGCGGCCTCGATCAGCAGCCGGTCCTGGTGGACCCCGGCCACGCGGCGGACCTGGAGGCCGTCGCCGGTGAGCAGCTCGCCGTCCACCGCCAGCGCGCGGGCGGCGCCGCCGGGGGTGTCGGCGGCGGTCAGCATCCGCCCGTCGGCGAGGCGGGCCGGGGTGCCGGGGACCAGCGGGTCCACCCACTGCGGGTGCGTGGTGCGGGACAGCTCCCGGGTGCGGCCGGTGGCCGGGTCGGCGGAGAGCAGCAGCACGGTCTGCTGGAGGCGGTCCTGGACGGTCAGCAGGATCTCCTCGGCCGACTCCCAGCCGGCGTCGGAGACGTAGGGGTAGGCCTCGGCGTCCCAGTCGAGCCGAATCCGGGTCCCTGCCCCGCCCTCGCCGTTGCCCACGCCTGGTCCCCCGACCCCGCCCTCGCCCGGGCCCCCGACCCTGCCCTCGCCCGGGTCCCCGACCCTGCCCTCGCCCGGGTCCCCGACCCTGCCCTCGCCCGGGTCCCCGACCCTGCCCTCGCCCGGGTCCCCGACCCTGCCCTCGCCTTCGCCGAGGACCCAGAGCTGGACGTCGGCGTTGGGTCCGCCCGCCTCGGGGTAGGCGAAGTCCTCGGCCGGGAGCTCGGGGTGCGCCGGGTCGGTGAAGTACCGCCGCTGGAGGGCGGATTCGTCGACACGGGCGGCCAGCAGGGTGACTCCGTCCGGGGACCACCAGTGGCCCCGGGCGCGGTCCAGTTCCTCGGCGGCGGCGAATTCGGCGACGCCCCAGCGGGCCCCGTCGTCGGGGCTGACCCGGCCGCCCGGCGCGACGTACAGGACGTCGTCGGTGACGTACGCGGTGCGCGAGCCGTCGGCGTTCGGCCGCGGGTCCAGCGCGGGTCCGGCGGCCGGGATCTCCTTGGGCGCTCCGCCGTCGGCCGCGACCTCGAAGAGCCGCCCGTACAGCGCGAAGACGGCACGCAGGCCGTCGCCGGAGAGGGCGTACGAGCCGATGCCGGAGGCGACGAGCCGGATCCGCTCGCGCAGCCGTCGCTCGGCCTCGGGGAGGGGGCCCGGCTCGGGGCACAGCTCGCGGGGATCGGCAAGCCGGGTCTCGGCTCCGGTGGCGGTGTCGAGCACCCAGAGGCTGTCGAAGGGGTCGGTGGGGCCGGTCGAGCGGAGGAACCAGAGGAGCCGGCCGTCGTCCCCGAAAGTGAACGCGCGCGGGGCGCCGTAGGTGAAGCGGGCCGTGTCCGCGGAGAGCCTGAGGAAGTCATCCATGATCGTAGTGTGACATGTGAAATGTCACCTACACTAGGCTGTTCGAGTGGTGGCCCCCGGGGCGCGGGCTTAGCGTCGAAAAGGTGGACCCGAACGCATCGCCGAGCAGCCACGGGACCGACGGCAAGGTCCGAGGAAGCGGAAACGGACTCGCCCTGTTCGTCATCGCCTCCTGCCAGCTGATGGTGGTGCTCGACATCACGATCGTGAACATCGCGCTGCCGCACATCCAGACCGCCCTCGACTTCTCCACCGAAAGCCTGTCCTGGGTCGTCAACGCCTATACCCTCGCCTTCGGCGGTCTGTTGCTCCTCGGCGGGCGCACCGGCGACATCCTCGGCCGCAAACGCGTCTTCATCTTCGGTGTCCTGCTCTTCGGTCTGGCCTCGCTCCTCGGCGGCTTCGCCCAGAACGAGGGCCAGTTGATGGCCGCCCGCGCCCTCCAGGGCGTCGGCGGAGCCATCGCCTCACCGACCTCCCTCGCACTGATCACCACCACTTTCCGCGAAGGCCCCGCCCGCAACCGGGCGTTCGGCGTGTTCGCCGGCGTCTCGGCCGCCGGCGGCGCGATCGGCCTCCTCGCGGGCGGCGTGCTCGTCGAATGGCTCAACTGGCGCTGGGTGCTCTTCGTCAACGTCCCCATCGCCATCGTGATCGCACTGCTCGCCTCGAAGGTCATCCGCGAGTCCGAACGCCATCCCGGGCACTTCGACTTCGCGGGCGCGCTGCTGTCCACCGTGGGCATGGTCGCGCTCGTCTACGGCTTCATCCGCGCCTCCCAGGAAGGCTGGCGCGACCCGGTGACACTCGGCTCCTTCGGCGCCGCCGTGGTCCTGCTGACGCTGTTCATCCTCAACGAACGGCACTCGCCCCAACCGATCACCCCGCTGCACATGTTCGCCGACCGCAACCGGGCCGGGACCTACGGGATCATGCTCATGCTCGCCTGCGCGATCTTCGGCATGTTCTTCTTCCTGACCCTCTTCGTGCAGATCGTGCTGGGCTTCAGCCCGATCCAGGCCGGCCTCGCCTTCCTGCCGGTCAGCGTCGTGATCGCGATCGGCGCCGGCATCACCTCGCAACTGCTGCCGAAGTACGGGCCCAAGCCGTTCATGGTCATCGGCGCGCTGTCCTCGGCCGCGGGCCTCGGCTGGCTGACGCAGACCGACATCCACTCGACGTACCTGGGCAGCATCCTGGGCCCGATGCTGCTCTTCGCCCTCGGCATGGGCCTGCAGTTCGTCTCGCTGACCCTGATGGCCCTGTCCAACGTCGCCGACCGGGAGTCGGGCGCCGCGTCCGGTCTGCTGAACACCACCCAGCAGGTCGGAGGGTCGCTCGGCCTGTCGATCCTGGTGACCGTCTACGGCACGGCGAGCCGCAACGAGGCCAAGGACCAGCTCGCCGGCTTCCTGGGCACGGCCACCCCCGAACAGAAGGCCTTCCTCGCGCGCACCGGCCAGTTCCCGAAGCCGTGGAGCGACCAGGTGCTCACCTCGGGCATCAGCGCGGCCTTCGTCGTGGCCTCCCTGTTCACCCTGGTCGGAGCGGTGATCGCCCTGTTCGCCATCCAGGTCCGCCCCTCGGACCTCGAACGCCTCCAGGGCAACCACACGCCGACGGCCGACCGCGACCGTACCTAGTTCGTGTCGTCAGGTCGTGGCGTCGGAGTCCCCGGCGGGTGTCCTGCCGATCAGGCCAGGCGGCTGACCCGGCAGCGCGCCGGGCCGTCCGTCCGCAGGGTGATCCCGGCGCCGACCGGGATCTCGGTGTCCACGGCCTCGAACTCATAGGCCCGCAGGATCATCGCCAGCGCGATCACCGACTCCAGCATCGAGAAGTGCTGCCCGATGCAGGCACGCGGGCCGCCGCCGAAGGGGAACCACGCGTAGCGCGGCCGCGCCGCCTCCGCCTCCGGGGTGAAGCGCTCGGGGTCGAAGCGGTCCGGGTCCGGCCAGTGCGCCGGGTGGCGGTGCGTCACCCACGGCGCCAGTATCACGTCGGCGCCCGCGGGGATGGCGTGCTCCCCGATCCGGGTGGCGGCGACGGCCTTGCGGCCGATGACCGGCGCGGCCGGGTAGAGCCGCATGGCCTCCTTGAGGACCTGGGTGAGGTACGGGAGCCGGTCCAGGTCGGCGGCCTCGGGCGTACGGTCGCCCAGGACGCGGGAGATCTCCTCGCGGGCCCGGCTCTGCTGCTCGGGATGGCGGGCCAGCAGGTGCAGGGCGAAGCAGAGGGAGGTGGCGGTCGTCTCGTGCCCGGCCAGCAGGAAGATCAGGATCTGGTCGCGCAGCTCGGCCGCGTCGAACTCCCCGTCGTCCGAGCTCTTGGCGGCCGCGAGCAGCGTCAGCAGGTCCTCGCCGGGGGTGTCGGCGCCGGCCCGGCGCCGCTCCGCGATGATCCTGTCGCACACCCCGTAGAGCTCGTCCATCGCGGCGGCCGCCCGCCTGTTGCCCGGCGTGGGCCAGTGGCGCGGGATGTTGGCGGGGGAGTAGCCGCGGCGCAGCACGTAGTCGGTGATGACCGGAAAACACCGGGCCACGACATCGGCGGTGGCCTCGACGTCGGTGCCGAAGAGGATCCGGGCGACGGCGCGCAGGGCGAGGTGCATCATCTCGTCGGAGACGTCGACGACGCCGTCCAGGGCCTCTCCCCAGGCGGCGATGACCGATTCGGTCTCGGCGGCCACCGCCCCGGCGTAGCCGTCCACCCGGCGCCGGGTGAACAGCGGCTGGACCAGTCGGCGCTGACGCAGGTAGTCCTCGTCCTGGCTGGTCAGCAGCCCGTTGCCGAAGGACTCCCGGATCTCCTGGTAGAAGGGGTTCTCCTTGCGGAAATTGGCCGCCTCGGACGCGAGAACCTGCTGCGCGCCCTCCGGGGAGAAGACGCAGTACAACTCGGCGCGCAATCCGGGCGGGCCGGCCGTGATCCGCACGACGTCACCGTGCTGCTGCCGGGCCCGCAGATAGGTGCCGAGGGAGTCCGACTTGAGGTCGAAGAGCGACCCGAGCAGCGGCACCCCGGCAAGACCGGGAACCTCCGTACCCGCATCGACCCCTGTGTTCGTCCCGACTGCCATGGCCGCCCCCTCGTCCCGTACCGAAGGCCTGATTCTGCCGGTCCGCCGCCACCCGTGGCGAGACCGACGCCCCAACAGGCCGAATAGCGACGCAGGATCACTGTCCTTATGGAGCCGCCCGGTCACCACAGAGTGCTTCCGCCACCCGCTGACCGCGGCTGCTTGCAAGGCGGAAGCCCCCGTTCTCCGATCGGTCGGAGGACAGGGGCTTCGTGCAGCGTAGGGTGCCGACGACGATAGGAGCGGGCTGCTCCCGGTCAGCGGCGCCAGCGGTTCGGGCTCGGGCCCTTGCAGGTGTAGAGCTTGCCGTTCGTCTTGCCGGTGCCGGTGGCTCCGGGCGTCGAGCAGTAGGCGCCCGGAGTGACTGTGCCGCCGCCTCCGCCACCCGTACTGGAACCACCCGAGGAGGAAGTGGAGCTGTCGTCGTCATTGCCGTCTTGCGTAGGCTCAGGCTTCGCGTGAAGGTCGGTCGAGGTCGTGGCCGGGCAGGCTGTGCCCGGTGCGACCAAGTGCACACTGGGGTCTGCGTACTGCGCAACGATCTTCGTGCCTGCGGCCGGACCCTGAAAGCAGACGACCCAGTCCGCGTAGCTGCCCGGAAGCTCGACGTCGTTGTAGGCGCTGAGGGCCCTCAACTCGCGTTCGATCAGGTCCTCCACCGCCTTCTCGGCCTCGGAGAACGGCTTGCCGATTACCGCAGGCATCAGCGGGTCGGTCGGCGTGGCGGCCGGCGTCGGGCTCGCGGACGGCGTGGCGGAGGCGGTCGGCGTCGGCGCAGCGCTGGAGGTCTGGGCGACCGCGGTCTTAGGCTTGGCGTCCGCCTCGGACTTCTTCGGCGGGTCGCCCATGAAAGGGGCGAAGAACCACAGGCCGGCCAGCACTGTGGCGACCACCTTCTTCCCCTTGCTCCAGCCGCTCGTCCAGGCCAGCGCGATTCCGGCGGGCGGCAGGACCACCAACGCGGAGATGATCAGCGCGGGGTGCTGCCACCAGCGTCGGCCGGCGGGCATGGGCGGATAGGGGTGAGACGGCGAGTACACGGCTCTCCAGGGTTGTGCGGAGCACGGCCGATGACGGGGAGGCAGATTTTCCCTCGGGGCTAGCGTGGCGAGAATACATAAAAAGTTGAAGATTCTACGGGGAAGTGCAGAAAGCGAGACGAAACGCCGATGCCGCCCTGCGCAGGCACCGGAGGGGACAGGAGCCGTTGCCGTCACCCGCTGCCGTCATCCCGAGGTGCGGTGGGCGGACCCCCCCACCGCACCCGAATGTTGTGGCTGTGGCTACGAGGCCTGGTGCCTCACCGCTCAGGATTCCAACTCGTCCTTCGTGTCCGGGCTCAGCCCTTCTCGCCGACGGCCGCCCGTAGCCAGTCAAGCGCGCCCTGCCGGAGCAGCTCCTCGGCGCGCCGCTTACCCGTTTCGGTCGTAAGCCTGGCCTGGCTGTTGTCAATCCACCGCTGCGCGGGCCTGGTATCCCTGGGCCTTTTACCCGATGCCCTGGAGCATGTACTCCAGCTTGCCTGGCACGCTGCGACCCGCATGTCCTGACCCGCACCATGGCGCTCATCGAGCAGGCCTGGTAAACGGCCGACCCCGAGCTGTGGACCGGCTTCCCGGGGCCGACCACTCGATACGGACGACCTCGACTGCCCCTGGTTCGTCGTCGATGAGGCGGGCCGGACATCACTGCCTACGTCCTGGCCCGGATAGCGGTGGGGCAGGAGGCAACCGACGCGCGGGTTCGTCATCGCGTGCTGGCACCACCCAGGCCCGTTCGGGCCTCCGGGAGAACGTCAAGACGCTTTCGGAGCACCTCGGTCACGGAGATCCGGGGTTCACCCTGCGGCTACCCGCACCTCATGCCCTACGGTCGGGCGCGAGCGCGGAGGGCCGTCGGCGGGGTCTTCCGTGGGGCGGAGACACCGGCGACGGCCCGTAGACGGTCCGGAAGGACAGGAGCGTCCTGACCCGGAGATGGGTTAAATGTCCCGGAAGATCTCGATCTGGGCGCCCACCGAGTTGAGGCGCTCGGCCAGTTCCTCGTAGCCGCGGTTGATGACGTAGACGTTGCGCAGGACCGAGGTGCCCTCGGCCGCCATCATCGCGAGGAGGACGACCACCGCCGGGCGCAGGGCCGGCGGGCACATCATCTCCGCGGCGCGCCAGCGGGTGGGGCCCTCGACCAGGACGCGGTGGGGGTCCAGCAGCTGGAGGCGGCCGCCGAGGCGGTTCAGGTCGGTCAGGTAGATGGCCCGGTTGTCGTACACCCAGTCGTGGATCAGGGTCTGGCCCTGGGCGACGGCGGCGATGGCCGCGAAGAAGGGGACGTTGTCGATGTTCAGCCCGGGGAAGGGCATGGGGTGGATCTTGTCGATCGGGGCTTCGAGTTTCGAGGGCCGGACCGTGAGGTCGACCAGGCGGGTGCGCCCGTTGTCGGCGCTGTACTCCGCCGAGCGGTCGTGGTCGAGGCCCATCTCCTCCAGTACCGCGAGCTCGATCTCCATGAACTCGATCGGGACCCGTCGGATGGTCAGCTCCGACTCCGTGACCACCGCGGCCGCGAGCAGGCTCATCGCCTCGACCGGGTCCTCGGAGGGGGAGTAGTCCACGTCCACGTCGATGTTCGGGATGCCGTGGACGGTGAGCGTGGTGGTGCCGACGCCCTCGACCCGGACGCCCAGCGCCTCCAGGAAGAAGCACAGGTCCTGGACCATGTAGTTGGAGGAGGCGTTGCGGATGACGGTGACGCCGTCGTGCCGGGCGGCGGCCAGCAGCGCGTTCTCGGTGACCGTGTCCCCGCGCTCGGTCAGCACGATCGGGCGGTCGGGGGAGACCGCGGTCGCGACCTTCGCGTGGTAGATGCCCTCGGTCGCGGTGATGTCCAGGCCGAAGCGACGCAGGGCGATCATGTGCGGCTCGATGGTGCGGGTGCCGAGGTCGCAGCCGCCGGCGTAGGGCAGGCGGAAGGTTTCCATACGGTGCAGCAGGGGGCCGAGGAACATGATGATGCTCCGGGTCCGGCGGGCCGCGTCCGCGTCCATGGCCTCCATGTCGAGGCGGGCCGGCGGGATGAGCTCCAGGTCCACACCGTCGTTGATCCAGCGAGTGCGGACGCCGATGGAGTTCAAAACCTCCAGGAGGCGGTAGACCTCCTCGATGCGGGCCACCCGCCGCAGCACCGTACGGCCCTTGTTGAGCAGTGAGGCGCAGAGCAGGGCGACGCACGCGTTCTTGCTCGTCTTGACGTCGATGGCGCCGGACAGACGGCGGCCGCCCACCACGCGCAGGTGCATCGGGCCGGCATAGCCCAGGGAGACGATCTCGCTGTCGAGCGCTTCACCGATTCGGGCGATCATCTCAAGGCTGATGTTCTGATTGCCGCGTTCGATCCGGTTCACTGCGCTCTGGCTGGTGCCGAGCGCGTCCGCCAGCTGACTCTGTGTCCAGCCCCGGTGCTGCCGGGCGTCACGGATGAGCTTGCCGATGCGTACGAGGTAGTCGTCTGCCATGGGTGCACCGTATCTCAGATATGAGATGCGACCTGTGTCGGGTGTGGCAGAAGGGTGGTACAGCCGGGCGTGTCGGGGCGGGTGTTATCGAGCGTCAGGTCCCATGACGGGGTACCCGTGGGCGTGATGGTCGACGATCCGGCCCAGCAGACGGGTGAGTTGCTCCCGCTCCGCAGGGGACAGCGGGGCGAGCAACTCGCCCTGGGCGGCTTCGAGGATGTGCTCCAGTTTGTGCAGCCGCCGCCGGCCGAGCGGGGTGAGGGTGATGACATTGCGCCTGCGGTCCTCGGGGTCGGGGGTCCGCTCGACCAGTGCGCGCTCGGCGAGTTCGTTGATGACGGCGACCAGGTCGCTGCGGTGGATGCCGGTGCGGGTGCTCAGGGTGGCCTGGCTCGCGGGCCCGGACTCCTCCAGGGCAACCAGGGCCGCATAGTGCCATTTGCGGGCATCTGCCCGATTGAGAGCGTCGGATACCAGTCGCTGCGCGTGAGTGGAGGCCTGCCCCAGCAGGCGGCTGGGCACCTTTCGCAGCCGCGCGGGGACGGCTCCGTCCTCTTCCGTGGTCATGGGGCGATGTTACCCATGGCGTTAGGGTCACCAACGATAGGGCTTTTCGTTCCTCTCCCGCTCTGGCGGGCGACCCGTCCCGGATCGACGGGCGGGTCCGCGGGGTCGCCTGCACGGAGGCGACCGTGCTGTCGCTCGCCCGGGCGCCCCGACACGCCCTCATCGCCCCGACCCCCCGGGCCGGCCGGCGCGTCCGCCTGCCGTCCGTCACCGGCAATGTGCTCGATTTCTCACGCGACTACTCCCGGCGACGACCCCGTCCACTCCAACGGGTGGTCGTTGCAACCGGAATTGACCCCCATGTCGGTCGTGCCGGCTGAATCCGGGCAGGCCGAGACGACCGGCGGAAGCGCGGTCCCGGCCTGATCGAGGGTGTGTCGCAGCAGACCCCCGGGTGTGCACCTCGTTCTCGCGCCCGGACATGTACTAGAGTTATCTCGACATCGAGATATCTGCCGAAGGCGTACCGCAGCCGCCCCCGCTGGTAAGGGTTACCTAACTTAGCCCTACCTTAGCGGATTGGCCAAGGGGCGTGGCGGCAGGATTGCGGTAATACGCGCGAATTCATGCATGAAGGAGACTGTCGTGTCGGCGAACAGCTTCGACGCCCGCAGCACGCTGCAGGTGGGCGACGAGTCGTACGAGATCTTCAAGCTGGACAAGGTCGAGGGCTCCGCCCGCCTTCCCTACAGCCTGAAGGTCCTGCTGGAGAACCTGCTTCGTACCGAGGACGGCGCGAACATCACCGCCGACCACATCCGGTCGCTCGGCAACTGGGACTCGCAGGCCCAGCCCAGCGAGGAGATCCAGTTCACGCCGGCTCGCGTGATCATGCAGGACTTCACCGGTGTCCCCTGCGTCGTGGACCTCGCCACGATGCGCGAGGCCGTGAAGGCCCTCGGCGGCGACCCGTCCAAGATCAACCCGCTGGCCCCGGCCGAGCTGGTCATCGACCACTCGGTCATCGCCGACAAGTTCGGCACCAACGACGCGTTCGCCCAGAACGTGGAGCTGGAGTACGGCCGCAACAAGGAGCGCTACCAGTTCCTGCGCTGGGGCCAGACCGCCTTCGACGAGTTCAAGGTCGTCCCCCCGGGCACCGGCATCGTCCACCAGGTCAACATCGAGCACCTGGCCCGCACCGTCATGGTCCGTAACGGCCAGGCGTACCCGGACACCCTCGTCGGCACCGACTCGCACACCACCATGGTCAACGGCCTGGGCGTGCTGGGCTGGGGCGTAGGCGGCATCGAGGCCGAGGCCGCGATGCTCGGCCAGCCGGTGTCCATGCTGATCCCGCGCGTCGTGGGCTTCAAGCTGACCGGCGAGCTGCCGACC
The DNA here is from genome assembly GCF_053610945.1 of Streptomyces sp. NPDC054849. NCBI lineage: Bacteria > Bacillati > Actinomycetota > Actinomycetes > Kitasatosporales > Streptomycetaceae > Streptomyces > Streptomyces sp. NPDC054849. The sequence continues at coordinate 14,571 of NZ_JBSGZI010000014.1, read as the reverse complement.
GGCACCACCGCCACGGACCTCGTGCTCACCATCACCGAGATGCTGCGCAAGCACGGCGTCGTCGGCAAGTTCGTCGAGTTCTACGGTGAGGGCGTCTCCGCCACCTCGCTCGCGAACCGCGCCACCATCGGCAACATGTCGCCGGAGTTCGGCTCCACCGCCGCGATCTTCCCGATCGACGACGAGACGCTGAAGTACCTGCGCCTGACCGGCCGCGACGCCCAGCAGGTCGCGCTCGTCGAGGCGTACGCCAAGGAGCAGGGCCTGTGGCTGGACCCGGCCGCCGAGCCGGACTTCTCCGAGAAGCTGGAGCTCGACCTCTCCACGGTCGTCCCCTCCATCGCCGGCCCGAAGCGCCCGCAGGACCGCATCGTCCTGGCCAACGCCGCCCAGCAGTTCGCCCAGGACGTGCGCAACTACGTGGACGACGTGGACGAGGCGGGCAAGGAGTCCTTCCCGGCCTCCGACGCCCCGGCGAACCACCCGAACGGCGCCCCGTCGAAGCCGACCCTGGTCACCCTGGCCGACGGCTCGTCCTTCGAGATCGACCACGGCGCCGTCACCGTCGCCGCGATCACCTCCTGCACCAACACCTCGAACCCCTACGTCATGGTCGCCGCGGCGCTCGTGGCCAAGAAGGCGGTCGAGAAGGGCCTGACCCGCAAGCCGTGGGTCAAGACCACCCTGGCCCCGGGCTCGAAGGTCGTCACCGACTACTTCGACAAGGCCGGCCTGACCCCGTACCTCGACAAGATGGGCTTCAACCTCGTCGGGTACGGCTGCACCACCTGCATCGGCAACTCCGGTCCGCTGGACGAGGAGATCTCGAAGGCGATCAACGACCACGACCTCGCGGTCACCTCGGTGCTCTCCGGCAACCGCAACTTCGAGGGCCGGATCAACCCCGACGTCAAGATGAACTACCTGGCCTCCCCGCCGCTGGTCGTCGCGTACGCCATCGCGGGCTCCATGAAGGTGGACGTCACCAAGGACGCCATCGGCATCGACACCGAGGGCAACCCGGTCTTCCTCAAGGACATCTGGCCCTCCGAGGCCGAGGTCAACGACGTCGTGGCGAACGCCATCGGCGAGGACATGTTCAACAAGTCCTACCAGGACGTCTTCGCGGGCGACGCCCAGTGGCAGGCGCTGTCGATCCCGACCGGCAACACGTTCGAGTGGGACCCGCAGTCCACCTACGTCCGCAAGCCCCCTTACTTCGAGGGCATGACGATGGAGACCACCCCGGTCTCCGACATCGCCGGCGCCCGCGTGCTGGCGAAGCTGGGCGACTCGGTCACCACCGACCACATCTCCCCGGCCGGTGCGATCAAGGCCGACACCCCGGCCGGCAAGTACCTCACGGAGCACGGCGTCGAGCGCCGCGACTTCAACTCGTACGGTTCCCGCCGCGGCAACCACGAGGTCATGATCCGCGGTACGTTCGCCAACATCCGCCTGCGCAACCAGATCGCGCCGGGCACCGAGGGCGGCTTCACCCGCGACTTCACCGTCGAGGGCGCGCCGGTCTCCTTCATCTACGACGCCTCGCAGAACTACCAGGCCGCCGGCATCCCGCTGGTCATCCTGGCGGGCAAGGAGTACGGCTCCGGCTCCTCCCGCGACTGGGCCGCCAAGGGCACCGCGCTGCTCGGCGTCAAGGCCGTCATCGCCGAGTCCTACGAGCGCATCCACCGCTCCAACCTGATCGGCATGGGCGTCCTGCCGCTGCAGTTCCCGGAGGGCGCCTCGGCCGCCACCCTGGGCCTGACCGGCGAGGAGACCTTCGCCTTCACCGGTGTGGAGGAGCTGAACAACGGCACCACCCCGCGCACCGTCAAGGTGACCACCGACACCGGTGTGGAGTTCGACGCGGTCGTCCGCATCGACACGCCGGGTGAGGCGGACTACTACCGCAACGGCGGCATCATGCAGTACGTGCTCCGCAACCTCATCCGAGGCTAAGGGCGCGCCAAGCGGAGCCGTCCTCCGCTTATCGGCACCATAGGGCCGTATCCCCGTTCCGGGGGTACGGCCCTTCCGTATTGCGTCACGGCGGTGCCAGGTGACGGGCAGGTCTCAACTCGGAAAAGCTGGTGGTCGACCTTGTGCACGATCTTGCTGAGGCGAGCGGAAGTGGACTATACCTGTGCGCGTCCAGGTCGCTTCGTAGGAGCGGCCCCGGACCCGGGGGACAGCGGGGATCTGCGGCGTCGCCCGCAGGCACGGCAACTGCCGTGATTTCCCGCCTCCTTCCCACTTCTGACGAAGGCGAGGACATGAGCATGGCATCCACCGGTGAGGGCCTCGGCCGCCGTGATCTGATCAAGCGCTCTGCCGCACTCGGCCTGATCACCGTACCGACGATGGGCTTCCTGTCCGCCTGCGCGTCCGGCGGCAGCGAGCCCACCAGCGGGCCGTCCAAGGCCGCGACCAGCACGCAGAACCCCTTCGGAGTAGCGAAGGGCAGCAAGATGGACGTCGTCGTCTTCAAGGGCGGGTTCGGCGACGACTACGCCAAGGCCTGGGAGGCCGCCTTCGACAAGAAGTGGGGCACCACCAGCTCCCACCTCGGCACCCAGGAGATCACCGGAAAGCTCCAGACGCGCTTCAACGGCGGCAACCCGCCGGACGTCGTCGACAACTCCGGTGCCCAGAGGATCAAGCTGGACGTGCTCTTCAAGAGCAACCAGCTCGCCGACCTCACCCCGGTCCTCGACGCGCCCTCGCTCGACGACCCGAGCAAGAAGGTCCGGGACACGCTGATCGAGGGCACCGTCGAACAGGGAACGCAGGGCGGCAAGTTCGTCTCGCTGAACTACGTCTACACCGTCTTCGGCTTCTGGTATTCCGGCAAGCTCTTCAAGGAGAAGGGCTGGACGGCGCCCAAGACCTGGGACGAGTTCCTCGCGGTCTGCGCCAAGGCCAAGGAGGCCGGCATCGGCGGCCTCGCCCACCAGGGGAAGTACCCGTATTACATCAACGTCGTCATCATGGACCTGATCGCCAAGAAGGGCGGTCTGGACGCCATGAAGGCGATCGACAACCTGGAGCCGAACGCCTTCGAGGGCAGCGCGGCGGCCCTCGCCGCCGTCGAGGCGGTCTACGAGGTGGTCGAGAAGGACCTGCTGCTCCCCGGCACCAACGGCCTGACCCACACGGAGTCCCAGACCGCCTGGAACCAGTACAAGGCCGCCTTCATCCCCTCCGGCTCCTGGCTGGAGAACGAGCAGCTCAAGCAGACTCCCGAAGACTTCGACATGCAGTTCCTGCCGGTTCCGCTGCTGGCCGACAGCAAGCTGCCCTTCGAGGCCATCCGGGCGGGCGCCGGCGAGCCCTTCATCGTCCCGGAGAAGGCCGCCAACAAGGCCGGCGGCCTGGAGTTCATCCGTTCGATGCTGTCCCGCGAATGGTCGACCATGTTCGCCCAGCAGGCCAACTCGCTCACCGTGGTCAAGGACGGCGTGGACCCGGGCGTGAAGCTGCGGCCGGGCACCCAGTCGGCGGTGACGGCCCTCAAGACGGCCGGGACGAACACGTTCAACTACCTGTACCCCGACTGGTACAGCGAGATGGACACGGCGATCCAGGACGCGTCCAATGAGCTGATGGCCAAGCGGATCCAGCCGAAGGAGTGGATCAAGCGCGCCCAGGCTGCGGTAAACAAGGCGGCGCAGGACCCGAACGCCAAGAACAACCGTCGCAGCTGACTCCGCGCTCCACCGGTCACCGGCACACCAGGACGGACACCATGAGCCAAGTAGTCCAGGGCAGGGGGCGGGGCGGCTTCATCGCCGGCTTCCTCCTCGCACCCCTCGCGCTGTACCTGACCTTCGTCATCTGGCCGTACGTACAGACGTTCGGCTATTCCTTCACCAACTGGTCGGGCCAGTCGCCGACGTTCGACTTCGTCGGAGTGGACAACTACGCGGCACTGATGAAGGACGAGGTCTTCCGCGGCGCCCTGTGGCACAACCTGCTGCTCCTGGTGTTCGTCCCGGTCGTCACCATCCTGCTCGCCCTCTTCTTCGCCTTCATGGTGAACGCGGGCGGGCGGGGCGGGGCCGGCGGCGTGCAGGGTGTGCGGGGGTCGGGCTTCTACAAGATCGTCTACTTCTTCCCGCAGGTCCTCTCCCTGGCCATCCTCGCGGTGCTCTTCGGTGCCGTGTACCGCACCGACGAGGGCGGTCTGCTCAACGGTGTCCTCATCCGGCTCGGCCTGGTCGACCGGCTGCACCCGATCGAGTGGCTGAACGAGCCGCGACTCGTCCTCTGGTGCCTGCTCCTCGTGGTCGTCTGGCACGGCGTCGGCTTCTACCTCGTGCTGTTCTCGGCGGCCATGCAGTCCGTCCCCAAGGACATCTACGAGGCCGCCCTGCTCGACGGGGCGGGGCGCGCCCAGACCTTCTTCAAGGTCACCCTGCCGCTGCTGTGGGATTCTGTGCAGACCTCCGCGGTCTATCTGGGCATCGCCGCGATGGACATGTTCGTCCTGGTGTCGACCATGACCTCGGGCCAGTTCGGCGGCGGACCCGACCACCACAGCGAGGTCATGGCGACGGTGCTGATGAGGAACTTCCTCTACTTCGGCAAGAGCGGCTACGCCTGCGCCATGGGCGTGGTCATGCTCGTCCTCACCATGATCCTTTCCGTCATCACGCTGCGCGCCACCCGCCGCGAGCGCATCGAGTTCTGAGCGGGAGACCCCCCATGACCACAGTTGTCAAAGCTCCGGGCGAGGCCGCAGCGGAACGGTCCGGCGGAGCCGGCCCGAGCGGGGAACGGCGCGGTGGACGCTCCGAGGGCATGGTCCTCAACGTCTTCTCCCACGGCTTCCTCGCCGTCTGGGCCATACTGATCGTCCTGCCCCTGATCTGGCTGGCGCTCGGCTCCTTCAAGACCGACGCGCAGATCGGCGGCTCGGCGCTCAGCTGGCCCGCCCACTGGAACGCCGACGCCTTCGGCCGGGCCTGGGACAAGGGCATCGGCGACTACTTCGCCAACACGCTGATCGTGATGGTGTTCTCCGTCCCGCTGACGATGCTGCTCGGCTCGATGGCTGCGTACGTGCTGGCCCGCTACCCCTTCCCGGGGAACCGGTTCCTCTACTACTTCTTCGTCAGCGGGGCGATGTTCCCCGTCTTCCTGGCGCTCGTCCCGCTGTTCTTCATGGTCAAGCGGTTCGACATGCTGAACACGTACCAGGGCCTGATCCTGGTGTACGTCGCCTACTCGATGCCGTTCACCGTCTTCTTCATGCACTCGTTCTTCCGCACGCTGCCGACGGCGGTGCACGAGGCGGCGGTGATCGACGGGGCCTCGGACACCCGGATCTTCTTCCAGGTGATGGTGCCGATGGCCAAGCCCGGCCTGATCAGCGTCGGGATATTCAACATCCTGGGCCAGTGGAACCAGTACATCCTGCCCTCCGTTCTGATGCAGCCCCAGACGGGATCGGACCCCGAGCGCTACCTGCTCACCCAGGGCCTGATCCAGCTCCAGCAGCAGCAGGGGTACGAGACCGACCTGCCGGTGCTGTTCGCCGGTGTGACGATCGCAATGCTCCCGATGCTGGTGGTCTACCTGTCCTTCCAGCGGCAGATCCAGGCCGGTCTGACCTCCGCCACCCTCAAGTAGGCCGTGATCCCCCCGCGCGTCAACGGGGCAGCCGGCGAGGGCGCTGCAAGGACGTCGATCGGGACGCTCTCCCGAACACCTTCCTGCACAGCGCGGTCACCTACGGCGCCCGGTCCGGCCGGGCCGCAGAGGACCGGCCTCGGCGGACCATAGCGTGATCAAGGGGCCGGATCTCTCCCTCTTTCGTCCGCTAGTGACCGTTTCGTGCCGTGTCAGCCTCTTGACGTGTGGATGCGCAAAGGCTCGACTTAAGGTTCACAAGTTGGAGAGACGCCGGGGTCTCGGAGCGCGCAGCCGCGATGTGTCCCGGCCGGGGGGCGACGGCTGGCCGTCGCTTATGGGCAGGAGTGGATGAGTCGTGCAGACTCCGGGATCGCAGTCGTCGCTGCATCGCGCGAATCTCGAACGGGTCGTGCGGGCGGTGCGGCTCGCGGGATCGCTGACCCAGGCGGAGATCGCCCGCGCCACCGGACTGTCGGCGGCCACGGTCTCCAACATCGTCCGGGAACTGAAGGACGGCGGGACCGTCGAGGTCACCGACACCTCGGCCGGCGGCCGCCGGGCGCGCAGCGTCTCGCTCAGCGGTGACGCGGGCATCGTCATCGGCGTCGACTTCGGCCACACCCACCTGCGGGTGGCGGTCGGCAACCTGGCCCACCAGGTGCTGGCCGAGGAGTCCGAACCGCTGGACGTCGACGCCTCCTGGGCGGAGGGCTTCGACCGGGCGGAAGCCCTGGTCGGGCGGCTGATCGCGGGCATCGGGGTCGGCCTGGAGAAGGTCATCGGCGTCGGCCTCGGCGTGCCCGGCCCGATCGACGTGGAGTCCGGAACCCTGGGTTCGACCGCGATCCTGCCGGGCTGGGCGGGAATCAACCCCCGCCAGGAGCTCTCCCAGCGCCTCGGGGTGCCCGTGTACGTGGACAACGACGCGAACCTCGGAGCCCTCGGTGAACTCGTTTGGGGGAGCGGGCGGGGAGTAAAGGACCTGGCCTACATCAAGGTGGCCAGCGGCGTCGGCGCCGGCCTGGTGATCAACGGCCAGATCTACCGCGGACCGGGCGGCACCGCGGGCGAGATCGGGCACATCACGCTCGACGAATCGGGCCCCGTCTGCCGCTGCGGCAACCGCGGCTGCCTGGAGACCTTCGCCGCCGCCCGGTACGTCCTGCCGCTGCTCCAGGGCACGCACGGGCGTGATCTGACGATGGAGCGGGTGGTCGAACTGGCCCGCGAGGGGGACCCGGGCTGCCGCCGGGTGATCACGGACGTGGGCCGCCACATCGGCAGCGCCGTGGCCAGTCTCTGCAACCTCCTGAACCCGAGCCGGGTGGTGTTGGGCGGCTCGCTGGCGGAGGCCGGGGAGCTCGTCCTGGCCCCCATCCGCGAATCGGTGGGGAGGTATGCGATCCCCAGTGCGGCCCGGCAGTTGTCGGTGCTGACGGGGTCCTTGGGCGGGCGCGCCGAGGTGCTGGGCGCACTGGCGCTCGTCCTCAGCGAGATGGGCGATTCGACGCTTTTGTCAGACCATGGAAGTGGAGTGCGAGCTCCAGCCGTCTTGCCTTCAGGTAGATAACGGATGGCACCGTTGTCATCTCGTTAAGTATTCACTCCTTGACGGCAAAACGCGGCCGGGGTTGACTCACATCCACCTCGGCCGCAGTGCTGCGGCCTCGTCAGGGAGGTTCAAGTAATGAACACGCGTATGCGCAGAGCCGCCGTAGCTGTTGCCGCCGGTGCCATGGCCGTTTCGCTCGCCGCTTGTGGCAGTGCGAAGGAGGCCGGCGACAAGACGAAGGAAGCCTCCGGCGCTGCCAAGGGGGACGCGATCAAGGTCGGTCTGCTCCTGCCGGAGAACCAGACCGCGCGTTACGAGAAGTTCGACAAGCCGCTGATCGAGAAGAAGGTCGCGGAGCTCACCGGCGGCAAGGGCGAGGTCGTCTACGCCAACGCCAAGCAGGACGCGACCACCCAGAACTCCCAGGTCGACACGATGATCACCAACAAGGTGGACGTCCTGATCATCGACGCGGTGGACTCCAAGGCCATCGCGGGCTCGGTCAAGAAGGCCAAGGACGCCGGCATCCCGGTCATCGCCTACGACCGTCTGGCCGAGGGCCCGATCGACGCCTACACCTCCTTCGACAACGAAGAGGTCGGCAAGGTCCAGGGCAAGGCGCTTATCGAGGCGCTGGGCGACAAGGCCAAGGACGGCCAGATCGTCATGATGAACGGTTCGGTCACCGACCCGAACGCCAAGCTCTTCAAGTCCGGCGCGCACTCCGTCCTCGACGGCAAGGTGAACGTCGGCAAGGAGTACGACACCGTCGAGTGGAAGCCGGAGAACGCCAACACCAACATGGCGGCCGCCCTCTCCGCGCTCGGCAAGGACAAGGTCGTCGGCGTCTACTCGGCCAACGACGGCATGGCGGGCGGCATCATCACCGCCCTCAAGGCCGCCGGTGTGTCCCCCCTGCCGCCGGTCACCGGCCAGGACGCCGAACTCGCCGGTGTGCAGCGGATCGTCGCGGGCGAGCAGTTCATGAGCGTCTACAAGCCGTACGCCCCCGAGGCCGAGGCCGCCGCGAAGATGGCCGTCGCCCTCGCCAAGGGCGAGAAGCTCGAAGGCGTCACCACCTCCACGGTCGACAGCCCGACCAACAAGGGCGTTCCGTCCGTGCTGATCCCGGTCGTCTCGCTCACCAAGGGCAACATCAACGACACCGTCGTCAAGGACGGCGTCTACACGGTCGCAGAGATCTGCACCGACAAGTACGCGGCCGCCTGCGCCGCCCTCGGCCTGAAGTAGCGGCCCCCGTCGCCTCCCCGTGAGGCGGCCCCCGTGCCTGACCGGCGCCCCGCCCACTCATCCCCGCCACCGGCGGGGCGCCGGGCAGAAACGTTCCCCCATTCGCCCCGCTCCTGCTCTTTTTGCACGACATCCCCGCCGGTCAGGCGGCGAAGGAGATGGTTCATGTGTCCGCTGCGCCCGTGCTGGCGTTGCGAGGGGTCTCGAAGCGGTTCGGCGCCGTTCAGGCCCTGACCGACGTAGAACTCGAGATCCACTCCGGTGAAGTGGTCGCCCTGGTCGGCGACAACGGTGCCGGCAAGTCCACGCTGGTCAAGACGATCGCCGGCGTGCACCCCATCGATGACGGTGTCATCGAGTGGCAGGGCCGCCCGGTCTCCATCGGCAAGCCCCACGACGCCCAGAACCTGGGCATCGCGACGGTCTACCAGGACCTGGCGCTGTGCGACAACATCGATGTCGTCGGCAACCTCTTCCTCGGCCGGGAGCTCAAGAAGTTCGGCGTCCTCGACGAGGTGGAGATGGAGCGCCGCGCCCGCGAGCTCCTGACCACCCTGTCCATCCGGATCCCCAGTGTCCGTATCCCCATCGCCTCGCTCTCCGGCGGTCAGCGCCAGACCGTGGCGATCGCCCGCTCCATGCTGGGCGAGCCCCAGCTCGTCATCCTCGACGAGCCCACCGCCGCCCTCGGCGTCGAGCAGACGGCCCAGGTCCTCGACCTGGTGGAGCGGCTGCGCGAGCGCGGCCACGCCGTCATCCTCATCAGCCACAACATGGCCGATGTGAAGGCCGTCGCCGACAAGGTGGCGGTCCTGCGGCTGGGCCGCAACAACGGTGTCTTCAATGTCGCCGACACCTCGCAGGAAGAGATCATCTCCGCCATCACCGGTGCCACGGACAACGCCGTGACCCGCCGGGCGGCCCGCACCTCGGAGGCCGGCAAGTGAGCACCCAGAACCCTGCCACCGGTCCACTGGGCAAGGGCCCCGTCGACAAGCAGGAGCACATCGATCCGGTCAACCCCGCGGCCGCGCACGACGCGATCCCGGCCGTGGACCCCCGCCTGCTCGTCAGGGAGCAGGGCCTCGCCGGATACGTGGGCGAGTTCAAGCGCAAGATGAAGGCCGGCGACCTGGGTTCCATCCCGGTCGTCATCGGCCTGGTCATCATCTGGTCCATCTTCCAGGGGCTGAACGAGAACTTCCTCTCCCCGGAGAACCTCAGCAACATCGCGATCACGATGACCGGCACCGGCATGATCGCCATCGGCATCATCTTCGTGCTGCTGCTCGGCGAGATCGACCTCTCGGTCGGCTCGGTCAGCGGCGTCTCGGGCGCGATCGTCGCCGTCCTCGCCGTCACCCACGGTATGAACGAGTGGCTGGCGATCCTGGCGGCCATCGCCGGAGGCGCCCTGATCGGCTGCATCCACGGCTTCTTCTTCGCCAGGATCGGTGCCCCGGCCTTCGCCGTCACCCTGTCGGGCCTGCTCTTCTGGCTGGGCGCGATGCTGCAGATCCTCGGCAGCAACGGCACGATCAACATCGACTCCGACGGCGTGGTCGGCCAGCTGACCACGTACTTCTTCTCGGACGTGGCCGTCGCGTACGCGCTGGCCACGCTCGCGGTGGCCGGTTACTTCCTCGCGGCCTTCCTCGACGCGAGGCGCCGCGAGGCGGCCGGGATGCCCTCCCGGCCGCTCGCCGAGATCCTGCTGCGCACCGGCCTGCTCGCGGTGTTCGCCTTCGGTCCCGCCGTGCTGTTCAACCAGTACAAGGGCCTGCCGCTCGCGGTGGTGGTCTTCCTGCTGGCCCTGGTCGTCACGGACTTCGTGCTGCGCCGCACGACCTTCGGGCGAAACGTTTTCGCGCTGGGTGGCAGCGTCGAGGCCTCCCGCCGCGCGGGCATCAACGTCACCCGGATCCGGATCACGGTCTTCGCGATCTCCAGCACCTTCGCCGCCATCGGCGGTCTGTTCTGGGCCTCGAAGATCGCGGCGGCCAACCAGAGCGCCGGCGCCGGCGATCTGCTGATGAACGTGATCGCGGCGGCCGTCATCGGCGGCACCAGCCTCTTCGGCGGCCGGGGCCGGACCTGGAACGCCCTCCTCGGCGTCATGGTCATCGTCTCGATCCAGTACGGTCTGGCCCTGGAGGGCATCGCGACGCCGATCCAGTACATGATCACCGGTGCGGTGCTGCTGGCCACCGTGGTGATCGACTCGATCACGCGCAAGACCCAGAAGACGGCCGGACGCGCCTGACGGTGCGTCCGACTGCGCGCCGGAGCGACGTCCGGCGGTAAGAACGGTCACAGTGCCCGGTGCCACTTCGTGTGGCGCCGGGCATCCGTGCGTACGCGTGGCGGGTACTCCTGTGCGGGTATACGCCCGTTTGTGATGTGTGGCCGCACAGTCGTGCGTACATGTATGACAAAGGTGTGACTCCGCCGGGACGGCCCGATGACCGGGCCCGCGGGCGGAACATTAGACTCGACAGACCAGCAAGCAACTGCAAGGAGGCACGGGTGCTGCTGACCCGCATCAAGGGACCGCGCGATCTGGACCGGCTCAGCCAGGAGGAGCTCGAACAGCTCGCCGCCGAGATCAGGTCCTTCCTCGTCGACGCCGTCTCCAAGACCGGCGGGCACCTCGGCCCCAACCTCGGGGTGGTCGAACTGACGATCGCCCTGCACCGGGTCTTCGACTCGCCCAAGGACAAGGTCCTCTTCGACACCGGCCACCAGGCCTACGTCCACAAGCTGCTCACGGGCCGCCAGGACTTCGCGGGCCTGCGCTCCAAGGGCGGCCTGTCCGGCTATCCCTCGCGCGCCGAGTCCGACCACGACGTGATCGAGAACTCGCACGCCTCCACCGTGCTGGGCTGGGCCGACGGCCTGGCCAAGGCCAACGAGGTGCTGGGCCGCGAGGACCACCACGTCGCCGCCGTCATCGGCGACGGCGCGCTGACCGGCGGCATGGCCTGGGAGGCGCTGAACAACATCGCCGCCGCCAAGGACCGCCCGCTGGTCATCGTCGTCAACGACAACGAGCGCTCGTACGGCCCCACCATCGGCGGTCTCGCGAACCACCTGGCGACCCTGCGCACCACGGACGGCTACGAGCGCTTCCTGGCACGCGGCAAGGAGATCCTGGAGCGCACCCCCGTCGTCGGGAAGCCGCTCTTCGAGACCCTGCACGGCGCCAAGAAGGGCCTCAAGGACTTCATCGCCCCGCAGGGCATGTTCGAGGACCTGGGCCTGAAGTACATCGGGCCCATCGACGGCCACGACATCGATGCCCTGGAGTCCGCCCTGCAGCGCGCCAAGCGCTTCAGCGGCCCGGTCATCGTGCACTGCCTCACCCAGAAGGGCCGGGGCTACACCCACGCGGAGCAGGACGAGGCCGACCGTTTCCACGGCATCGGCCCGATCCACCCCGACACCGGCCTGCCGGTCTCCACCGACGCCGCCAGCTGGACCTCCGTCTTCGCCGACGAGATGGTCAAGCTCGGCAAGGAGCGCAAGGACATCGTCGCGATCACCGCGGCCATGCTCCAGCCGGTCGGTCTGAAGAAGTTCGCGGACGCCTTCCCGGACCGCATCTACGACGTCGGCATCGCCGAGCAGCACGGCGCCACTTCGGCGGCGGGCCTGGCGACCGGCGGGGCCCACCCGGTCTTCGCGGTGTACGCCACCTTCCTCAACCGGGCCTTCGACCAGGTCCTGATGGACGTCGCCCTGCACAAGTGCGGGGTCACCTTCGTCCTGGACCGCGCCGGTGTCACCGGCACGGACGGCGCCTCCCACAACGGCATGTGGGACATGTCGATCATGCAGGTCGTGCCAGGGCTGCGGCTGGCCGCCCCGCGTGACGCCGAGCAGCTGCGCGCCCAGCTGCGCGAGGCCGTCCAGGTCGAGGACGCGCCGACCGTCGTGCGCTACTCGAAGGGCGTCGTCGGCCCGGCCGTCCCGGCCGTCGGCCGCATCGGAGGCATGGACGTGCTGCGCGCTCCCGGGGCCGACGTCACCCGTCCGGACGTACTGCTCGTCTCGGTCGGTGCGCTCGCCCCGATGTGCCTGGAGATCGCCGACCTGCTGGACAGGCAGGGCATCACCACGACCGTGGTCGACCCGCGCTGGGTCAAGCCCGTGGACGAGGCGCTGGCACCGCTGGCCGACCGCCACCGCGTGGTCGTCACCGTCGAGGACAACGGCCGGACCGGCGGCGTCGGCTCCGCCGTCTCGCAGGCCCTGCGGGACGCGGGGGTCGACGTACCGCTGCGCGACTTCGGCATCCCGCAGCGCTTCCTCGACCACGCCTCCCGCAAGGAGGTCATGGCCGAGATCGGGCTGACCGCTCCGGACATCGCCCGGCAGGTCACGGGCCTGGTCGCCAAGCTCGACGGCCGCTACGACAGCGAGCCGGCCGCCGCCTGCGACTAGGACCCTGGGCGCCCCCGTCCATGGCCGGTACGGCCACTTGGCGGCTGCCCCTAGATCGCCGCGCGGTTGCACGTCACGGGCCGGGAGATCACTCTTGAGGAGTGGGCCTCCCGGCCCGTTCGCGTGCGTCGACACCTTTCGGAGGTGCGTTGGTGAGTAGGGATATGAACAGCCCCTTCCGCACCAAGACGGTGGAGCAGTCCATCCGTGACACGGAGGAGCCGGAACACGCGCTCCGGAAGTCGCTCTCCGCCTGGGACCTGACGGTGTTCGGTGTGGGTGTCATCATCGGCACCGGCATCTTCGTGCTCACGGGCATCGCTGCCCGGAACAACGCCGGACCCGCCACCGCCCTCGCCTTCGTGGCAGCGGGCATCGTCTGCGCCCTCGCGGCGCTCTGCTACGCCGAGTTCGCGTCCACCGTGCCGGTGGCCGGATCGGCGTACACCTTCGCGTACGCCTCGATCGGCGAGCTGCCCGCCTGGATCATCGGGTGGGACCTCGTGCTCGAGTTCGCGCTCGGCACCGCCGTCGTGGCGGTCGGCTGGTCCGGGTACGTGCGCAGCCTCATGCACACCAACCTCGGCTGGGACCTGCCAGCCGCGCTCTCCGGGCCCGACGCGGGCGGATCCTTCGACCTGCTGGCCTTCCTGCTGATCCTGGTGCTGACCGCGGTCCTGGTCATCGGGACGAAGCTCTCGGCGCGGATCACCGCGATCGTGGTCGCCATCAAGGTCACCGTGGTGATGCTGGTCATCATCGCGGGCCTGTTCTTCATCACGGCCGACAACTATTCCCCGTTCATCCCTCCGGCCGAACCGCAGCCCGCGGGCAGCGGGTGGCACGCGCCGCTGGTCCAGGTGCTCTTCGGCTACGCGCCGACCAACTTCGGCGTCATGGGCATCTTCACCGCGGCCTCGCTCATCTTCTTCGCCTTCATCGGCTTCGACGTCGTGGCCACGGCGGCCGAGGAGACCAAGAACCCCCAGCGGGACATGCCGCGCGGCATCCTCGGCTCGCTGCTGATCTGCACGGTGCTCTACGTCGCCGTGACGCTGGTGGTCACCGGCATGCAGAAATACTCGGAGATGTCGCCGAGCGCCCCGCTCGCCGAAGCCTTCAAATCCGTGGGCCAGCCCTTCTTCGCCGGCGCCATCAGTCTCGGTGCGTCCGTCGGGCTGATCACCGTGTGCATGATCCTGCTGCTCGGCCAGACCCGGGTGTTCTTCGCGATGAGCCGTGACGGCCTCCTGCCGCGCGTCTTCTCCGTCACCCACCCCAAGTACCGCACCCCCTACCGGGCGACGCTCCTGCTCGGTGGGGTCATCGCCGTCGTCGCGGGCTTCACCAGCCTCAAGAAGCTCGCGGAACTGGTGAACATCGGCACCCTGTTCGCCTTCGTGGTGGTCGCCCTCGGCGTGATCATCCTGCGCCGGACGCGCCCCGACCTGCACCGTGCCTTCCGCACCCCCTGGGTGCCCTTCGTCCCGATCCTGTCGATCGCGGCCTCGCTCTGGCTGATGCTCAACCTGCCGACCGAGACCTGGGCGCGCTTCGGGATCTGGATGGCGATCGGCATCGTCGTCTACTTCATCTACGGACGCCGCAACAGCCGCCTCGGCAAGGTCGGCGCGGACGCGAAGTTCTGACGTTCCGCAGGGTGAAAAGCCGGAAGCCGGCCGAAC